>JAISFI010000073.1 GCA_031263685.1 Dysgonamonadaceae bacterium
CCTCCGGCATATAAAAAATAACAAAGTCAATGACGTATAAAAATAACAGGCTCACAAAATGAACAAAATTTGTCTGTCTGTTCTTTTTGCGAGCCTGTTTGGAAACAAATTTATTTTACAATTTTTACCGTATAGTTTTCATATTTCAGAATATAAACACCTTTTTGTAAGGCAGTTGTATTCAGTTGATTGCTACCGGCTTCAATTTTTGCAGTCAGGATAGCCTTTCCCGACGAGTCATGAATTACTGCATATCCATCTTTGGCAGACTCAAAAACAATGTAATCGGTAAACGGATTAGGATAAACGACGAACACATTTGCCGTTACATCCGAAAGTCCGGTGGCGAGCGTTGAAGCTGTAACAAGGGCTTTCGTCGAGCGGTTGCCGGCGGCGTCGAAGGCAGCGACTTCAAATGTGTAATTGGTTTGGGGCGTCAGGTCGCTTATCGAATATACGGTTTGCTCTTTTCCTACTGTGATCAGTGAATCGCCGTTTACCCAAATTGTGTAACCTTCTACGCCGACATTATCGGTCGAAGCAGTCCATTTCAACACAATATTACTGCCGGTAATTCCCAGTGTTTGCAAGCTACCCGGTTGGGTGGGCGGTGTGCCGACCGTCCGGATATGGATTTCGGGTATTGAGCCGAAATAAGCTTCGCGTACGCTGGCGCTCAGGTTGGGCATTACGCCATCGACTAACGAAATGTAGCGGTGTGCGCCATAGTAACTGCCATAGCCTTTTACCTTGATCACGCCTTCGGTCAACACAATGTCATCGCCGTTGTAATCTTCCGGAATTTTATATCCATATTCCTGCGCCGCGCTTGCAAAAGTGTATTGACCGGGGCCAAGTATCAGTGGGAAATTGGTTCCCTGAGCCGAATACTGAATGCCTGCCGACATATTGTAGATACCTGCCATCTTATTGCAGGGGTGATAAAGCGTATTGAACTTAACAGAAATACTGTCGCCCTTGTCCGGCGTTTCGCCAGGTTGCGTTACATTGTTTATTGTGTAAGTTACCGGCTTGGCTGTAATTATCTGAAAATCGGATTGATAGTTAGTTGTTGAAATCAACTGCACGATATTTCGACCTTCCGTAAGATGCACTGTATAACTGCCGTCTGCATTTTTCTTCACGCCGTCTTGCGAAAAAACGCTGTACAATGCTGCATTTTCGCCGATTGTCGGTTGCGCCAGCGTAACATCAAGTACGCCTTCGGGTTTGAAAGTGTAGTCGAAACCACCTTTTTCCGCCTCGTAGTACAGCACATCATGCTCGGAGTCGATGGCAATGCCCGAAGTTTTATCCGATCCATCGGAGTTCCAATATTCGCTAACGGTCATATTCGAGGTAATGCCTGCGCCTTTTTCGCCTACCGTTACCACAAATACGCCTGTATTTTCAGGCCACAATGCGCTGAAAAAGGCGTTGCCGTTGTCGCCTACATTGGACGTGTGCGTGCAAATCATCGCATCGTAGGTAATCAGCACAATGGCTGTGCCGTTGCCAACGGGTGTAATCAATCCGGTGGAACTGACGGTAATAACTGTATTGCTCGGAGCGCCACTTTCGTCAAGTACCGTGTAGTGATAGTCCGGCTGAAAGAAATAGTTGCTCACATCGGTATCAATTGTCTGCCAGTTTCGCTGGTTTACGATTTGGAAGACGGTATCGATTTTCGGCAAATGCAAATGTCCCTGCGCATTGATGTTGAGGAAAATATCCGCCACATTCCTGCCATTGAGGTGGGTTACATCGTGGTCTATTTCCTTGGGGGCATGTGAAGTGAGTTGTGCTTCCGTGATTTCGAGTGAACCGCCACTGGGCGTAAATACACCTGCGAATGTCAGTGCGTCTGCACGGCTTATGCGGTAGTTATGACTCCCACTCACATCGTAGTACCAAGTTTTTTTACCGTCGGCAGTGGTACTGTAAGTTGCCTGCTTTTCGGTAAACGGACGATAGTTGTAGCCTTTTCCAGTGGGTACGCCTACAAACACCGTTGCATCTTCGGGTACAGTAATGCTGTATGGCGATTTTATAACGGTAACGGTTGTATCCAATGCGGCGCTGCTTACGCCGTCTTTCACGCTAATTGCTTTGATTTGTGTAGTTTGCGTAAGGTCGAACAGCGCAGTGTATGGCGTGGATTCTGTTGTAGGATCTGCGCCGTCAGTGGTGTAATAAATATCTGATCCTTCGCCCGTCGACAGCGTAACATTGGCTTTATCCCAGAAACCGCCTTCGGCTCTCGGTTCACCTGCGAGTGAAATGCTGGGCGGAGTGGCGGACTGGGTGATAATGCAGAAATCCCACAGAACTATGCCGGAGTCATCTGTAGAAGGAACAGAAATTTTAATTTGATAATCCCCTGAACCGCCGCTTATTTCTTGTTGGAGTGTAGTTGGAGTGGTGCGGCCTCCAATAGTAGTCGTTGTTGTTGTTCCGGAAACAGGAGTTGCCTCTCCGTTTTGTATTTTTTCTATTCTAATGTTTCTCTCATATATGCTATTTCTTACACAACATGTAAAAGAAATAGAAACCTTACCGTTGAGTACGGGAGAGAGTACGAAAGAATTTTTTTTTCCGGGGAAATAAATGCCCTGTTTTCCGGTTCCTATTGCACTGTAATTATTGCGTTGGAGACTGGTCCCTTTCGTAACAACACTAAAATTCTCACAAGTCCAACCGGCCGGAGTTACTCTGGATTCAATCAATTCATCATCCCAGCCGGTAGTAGTAGCAGGCGGTAATTCTTCAAAACCATCAGCATAGTCGCATTGCGCCGATACGCTGTTACCAATAAAAAGAAGTAAAAACAGAATGGAAAGTTTCTTTATATTATTCATTAAAAAAAAGATTGTTCCCTGTTTAAGGTCTGTTAAGTTTTGGAAACTTAACAGACCTTCTAACAGAGAAGATTAATAATTATTTTTTAACATAATGTTTCACACGATGATGATGTACCATCTTGTATTCTCCGGTGGGCAGTTTTTGGGTATCAAGCTTGTTGCTGCCTGTTTTTAAGTTTGCTTTCAAGGCTACCTGTCCTTGCGTATCGTAGAGAACGGCTTCGCCAGCCACGTGTGTGCCTACGTTCAGGTAATCGCCAAATTCTTCAATAGATTTTTTCGATTTTTTGACGGAGGTTTTTTTCTCAGCAACGGCAGACGCTCCACCTAGATTATTCACTGTGAGTTTGTCCATACAGAAGTAGAGGGCGGTGTTGGGGCCATAAGGTCCCACATCGGTGGTTTCCAACTCAAAGTGAAGAGTAGTTGTTTCCGATAATATTGATAAATCAACCCAGTGCCAATGATCGGATTGGTACAAACAATTGTAAGTTGAATCGTACCATGCCAATGTGTCTACTACAGGTCTTTTGTCGTCATCTCCATAGATTTTTAATCTGAAATAGTCGCCAGGTTGATTGAGCTTGCGTGCAAAGCCATCACCATGAAGATTACCATAATAAGGCCAGGGGTGGTTGCAAATAAACACACCTTTTGGGATAAACGTGGCGTCGTCTTTCAGCCATACATCGACTACTTGCCCAAAGGCAACGAGATAAGGAACTCCCGAAGCAACGTTTGTAACCGTAGCTCCCGACCAGCTTGCAATACCACCGCCAGCCATCACACCCCACTGGTTGGGTATCCAGCCGGAACTGCCGGTGCTGTCCGGGCAGTTTGGGGTGCAGCACTTGCAATAGGAAGTGTCGCTGTAACAGAGCGTATTGCCGTTTGTTCCAAAGGTAAAGCCACCCCAGTAGCTGTAAGTGCTTCCCGGATACACGCCACCCTCATGATCGAATACAAAATCCCCGAAACAGAGCGTATTATTGGTATAGGTACTATCCCAATATCCGCCTGTTTGACAAATACTGACACCGGGAACGGTATCAGTCCAATTGACACCACAACTTGTGTCGTACAAGTTCAGCGTATCAATGCCGTTGGCTTGCAGTGCGCTACTCTTCTTCCCGCACCCGTTTGTGGAAATGCCGATTATAAAGACGGCCATCGCCATTACAAAGAAAATTTTCTTTTTCATGCTTTTTGAAATTTGAATTTAACATAAAACAGTTAGAATATATATTAATAGAAAAATGAAAGTTCTACCTAAATACATAAGAACTCGCTTAAATTGTTATTAAACAACTTTCAAACAATAAAAACAAGGGAAAAATCTTTCAGTCTTGTTTGTCCTGAGCTTTATTCCTCGAAAGCTTTAAACTTATCATTTTGGCAGGTCTTCTGACTTGCTCCATCTTTGAACTTCCTTCCCATTCCTTGCGGAACAGTGGATAAAGTGTTGTTCAAAGACTTTGGCGGAGTTTACAGCAGCGGGTCTGTTCAGGATTTACACCTGATTCCCTTTTCAATGCACCTCCCGAATGGGAAATGTATCACCAAAATTTTGACGCAAAGTTAGATGAAAATTTCATAATCACCAAGCTTATGCAATTAATTTTTACGTTTTTAAAACCTTTATCTTATCAATCCGGTTATTATCCATATTCAAGACCGTCATCTGGTAATTTTCCCAGCGCACGGTGTCTCCTTTGACGGGAATACGTTCCAGCGTATTTAAGATATATCCGCCTAAGGTAATATAGTCAAAGTCTTTGGCTAAAGAATCGTCTTCCATGCCTATTTTTTCTAAAAATTCGACAAAAGGAATTTGTCCGTCAACGACCAAACTGCCGTCCGATTGAAGGATGGAGGCATATTCAAACTCATCCGTTTCTGAAATATCGCCTACCAGCGCATCCAATATATCGTTGATCGTCACAAAACCGCGAACACTGCCAAATTCGTCGATAATTAAAGCCTGATAGATACGGGTTTTCTGAAAACGTTCCAGAACAGCATACGCTTTGTTGGTGGCAATCACTATCTGCTCCGGTTTGGCGATGCTCCGGATGTCCTGAATTACTTGCTCGAAATTGTCACAAATCATGTCTTTGGAATAGACGAATCCGACGACTTCATCCAGACTCCCATCGCACAGGGGGTAGGCTGTGTGCTTGTTTTCCATGATTGTTTTCCGGATATCCGCTTTCGTGTCTTTCAGGTTAATCCAGGTCAATTCGTTTCGAGGCGTCATCAAGGTCTGTATTTTCCGGTCGCCCAGGTTGAAGACATTTCGGATGAGGTCTTTTTCTGTTTCTTCAATGACGCCGCCTTTCTGGCTTTCGGCAATGATTACTTTTAATTCTTCTTCGGAGTGAACATCGTCCTGCCCGTGTATCGGCTGAATTCCAATCAACCTTAACAGCATGTTTGCCATATTGTTAAGCAGCCAGATAAAAGGCTTGAACAGTATGTAAAATATTTTCAGAGGAATGGCGATGACGAATGTTATCGATGCCGGCTTGCGGATAGCCAGCGATTTAGGCGCCAACTCTCCGAGCACAATATGCAAGATGGTAATCGAAAGAAATGCTACGGGAATAGCCAGTTTCTGTGCCCAAACGTTATCGATACCCCATCCCAGAATCGCAAAAAAAGCAAGGATGATTTCTGTGAAAACTTCTTCTCCTACCCATCCTAATCCCAAAGAGGCCAATGTTACTCCCAACTGTGTCGCTGCTAAATAAGCGTCTAAATTCCCGATAACGCTTTTGGCAATTGTAGTAACTGTTTTGCCGACATTTTTCGTCACTTCTATCTGGGAAGACCTAACTTTAACAATTGCAAACTCTGCGGCAACAAAAAAGCCGTTCAGGAATACAAGAAATATTGTAAATAGAAAACTTAAAAACATAGATTAATTGAATTAAATACCCTACCTGTTTTTTGTTTTACTCTCTCAGACGCGGATCACGACATCGATTATTATTTTGATGAAAAAGAGCAGCGCTATGAGATATATGGGAATGGATATATCTTTCACCTTTCCCGTCAAAAATTTGATGAACACAAATCCTAATATACCGAAAATGATTCCTTCGGCGATGCTGTATGTAAATGGCATCACGATAATGGTGAGATAAGCCGGAATGGATTCGGTATAGTCGGAAAAATTGATGTTCAAAACGGACGAAAGCATAAATAAACCCACAATAATCAAGGCCGGAGCTGTAGCCTGTACCGGTACAATCAGAAATATAGGCGACAAAAAAAGCGCAATCATGAACATGAGCGCCGTACTTACAGCCGTCAGTCCCGTTCTGCCGCCGGCAGCTACTCCCGATGCGCTTTCCACGTAAGAGGTAACCACGCTGTTGCCCATCACGGAGCCGATTGTTGTACCCAAGGCATCGGCAAAAAGCGCTTTTTTTACTTGGGGGAAATTTCCTTTTTTGTCCATCAAACCGGCTTTGGAGGCGACTCCAACTAAGGTGCCGATGGTGTCGAACAGGTTGACCATCAAAAACGTAAAGACTACAATCAACATGTCGAACGAAAAAACCTGTGTCCATTCAAACTGTGCAAAAATCGGTGCAATGCTTGGCGGAACACTTACAATTGCGCCTTCCGGCAAGTGTGTTACACCGAGCACTAAGGCCAAAACGGTAGATGATAAAATCCCGATCAATATTGCTCCGGGAATATTTCGTGCTAAAAGCGCTCCGATTGTTATCAGTCCGAAGAGCGCTACCCAGATGCCATTGTTCGTCCAATCGCCCAATGTAACCATGGTATGCGGATTAGCGACTACAATACCGGCTTGCTGCAATCCTATAAATGCAATGAAAAGTCCGATTCCTGCGGGGATGGCATTTTTTAATGTCTGCGGAATCTTTCGTACCAGTATTTCGCGTATATTGAAACATGTCAACAGGATGAAGATAATACCTTCGATGAAGACGGCCGTCAATGCGAATTGCCAGGAATAGCCCATTGTCATCACCACAGTCGAAGCGAAGAACGTATTCATCCCCATTCCGGGCGCCTGTGCGACAGGAATATTCGCAAGAAAAGCCATCAACAAGGTCGCAATCATCGCAACCAGAGCAGTACTTGTAAACAGGGCGGCTTTGTCCATCCCCGTTTCGCCCAATATGATCGGATTGACCATCAGGATGTAAGACATCGTAAGAAAAGTAATCAGTCCCGCCAGCAATTCTTTTTTTACAGTCGTACCGTGGACGGATAATTTAAATATTTTTTCCAGCATGTGAATGGTATCTCTATGTTATTGAATAAGCGCCCAAAAGTATGAGAAAAAAATAGAATCTGCAAGAAATTATCCAATGTTTTGCTAATTTCAAACAACAAATGCAACTTTAGGTAGAAAAAAGAATCTCATTCTGGGGCATGCCCCAGAATGAGATTTGGGAAAAATTTCTTACTCTTAAAGTTGAAATGAAAAAAGTACATTTAACCCGTGAGCAAAGGTACACAATTTCTTGTTTGTATAAACAGGGTTGTAGCCAAAAAAAGATTGCACAGGCAATCGAAAAAAATAAATCGGTCGTCAGCCGGGAGTTGAAACGCAATGCTAATTCGAAAGGAAAATACACCTTCGGATATGCTCAGGATATGGCAGAACTGCGAAAAGAACGCATGAAAAAACCGCGAAAAATGACGCTGGAGTTAAAGAAAAAAATCATTTCTTTAATCGAAGAGGATTTTTCTCCGCAACAAATCGAAGG
>JAISFI010000133.1 GCA_031263685.1 Dysgonamonadaceae bacterium
GAAGCAATCCATGTATTTTCCTGGATTGCTTCAGGCTGCCGCCTTCGCAATGACGTTGCTCTTTGCTTGGCGTGACGTCTTTGCTCGGCGTAGCGTGTAACGTATTGCTGCTGGATTGCTTCGCCGCAATCGGCTCGCAATGACGTGCAGAGAACATCGTCATTACGAAGGCTAAGCCTGAAGCAATCCAGACAATAACTGCTTGGATTGTTAAAAATAAATAAAGACTGCGGTAGTTTTGTTCTTTTTCCGATATGCTTATCGGTCTTTGTAAATAGGATTTACACCTTAATATAGATGTGTGTGTGTGTGTGTGTGTGTGTGTGTGTGTGTGTGTGTGTGTGTGTGTGTGTGTGTGTGTGTGTTACGAAATTATTCGGAACCGCCAAATAATTTTCGTTAAAAAAATAAAAATCCATATTATTCATTTCCACAACTATCATGTATACCCGTTTAGTTTTTAACTTTTATTTTTTAAAAACTTCGCCGCAAAAGTAATGTAAAAAAATGAGAAACAAAATATTTGGAGAAATTTTTTACAAAATCTTTTATGTTTGAACTGTGATTTTTTTGATTATACTTCCTGCTTCGTTCCTCGCAGTCGCAATGACGATGCTGCAACCCGCAGGGTTGAATGTGAATAACCCAATAAAGCGAAGCGATTGGAGGTTATGACAAAGAGATTCCCCACCTGAATCTCTATTTTTAAGCATTTATTGATCACTGTATTAACAATCAATATCATACTGTTTATAACTTGTTGAAAATTATTTTGACAAAAAAGTGGGGAAAAGTGGATAATTCTCGTACCTTTACGCTGTGAAATAGCAATTTAGTGGAAAGATTCCTCGGAAATATAGACGCAAAGGCAGATGTAAAGGGGCGAGTGTTCGTTCCGGCAACCTTTCGGAAGATATTGCAATCTTCCGAAAATTCCTGTTTGGTGATGCGTAAAGATATTTTTAAGGATTGCCTGGTACTGTATCCCGAAAGCGTTTGGAATAAAACACTGGACGATTTGCGTTCCCGGTTAAGTCCGTGGAATGAAGAGCAGCAAGAACTGTTGCGCCAGTTTGTACTGGACGCTGAAACATTGGAAATGGATACTAACGGACGGATACTCATCTCTAAGCGTTACCTGCAAATGGTCGATATTGCTTCCGAAATCAGGTTTGTCGGAATGATGGATACCATAGAAATCTGGGCAAAACGCAAATTGGAACAGTCGCAGATGTTGCCCGAAAACTTTAAGAAAGGTATAGAAAAATGGATGTCACTCTAATAATTTACGCAGATGAATGTTGACTACCACATTCCGGCTATGCCGCAGGAAAGCATCGACGGTTTGAATATTCAAGCCGGAGGCACTTATGTAGATGTCACATTTGGTGGTGGCGGACACAGCCGGCTGATTTTGTCGAAACTTGGCGCCACCGGACGGCTCTACGGATTTGATCAGGACGAAGATGCGGAAGCCAATATCCCGGACGACCCTAAATTTACTTTCGTCCAAAGTAACTTTGCTTACCTCTCTAATTTTATGGATTGGTATGGCGTGACACAAATCGACGGACTGTTGGCCGACTTGGGCGTTTCTTCCCACCATTTTGATGATGAAACCCGGGGCTTTTCTTTCCGTTTTGATGCTCCTCTGGATATGCGGATGAATAAAAAAGCGAAAAAAACTTCGGCAGACATCCTGAATACAGCTACAGAAGAAGCATTGGCCGATATATTTTACCTGTATGGCGAATTGAAAAATGCCCGTGCGATTGCCCGCGCTATCGTCAAATGTCGTGCCGATAAACCTTTGCAAACGGTTAATGATTTCCTGGAAGCGCTTCAACCATTTGTTGGAAAAGAAAAGGAAAAAAAGTATCTGGCGCAAGCCTTTCAAGCCCTGCGCATTGAAGTCAATGGAGAAATACAAGCGCTGAAAGAAATGCTGGTGCAAGCCGAAAAGTTATTGAAATCCGGCGGACGCTTAGTCGTTATTACTTACCATTCGCTGGAAGACCGGATAGTGAAAAACTATCTTAAAACCGGAAATTTTGAAGGGAAAAAAGAACAGGACTTTTTCGGTAACGTCGAAACTCCTTTCAAAGCGATCAACAACAGGGTAATCATCCCTTCCGATGAGGAAGTTGCAAGGAATCCCCGTGTCCGTAGCGCCAAATTAAGAATTGTAGAAAAAATATAAGGCAGTGAAGGAACAAATGACAAATAAAACCGATGAAAATAAAGCCGATAACCGGCGCGCTTCCGGAAAGAAATCGAAAAAATCGCTTTCGCATATCTTGGGCGGCGGTATTTTGGCAGACGATTTTATTGTCAAGCAAACCAAATTAGTGGTGATGATTGGCGTACTGTCTTTGTTTTTTATCGCAAACCGCTATGCCTGTCAGCAGAAAATTATTGAAATAGAAGATTTGAAAAAACAATTGACAAATGTAAAATATGAATATTTGGATATTTCTACTCAACTGACTACCCATAGCCGTCAGTCTCAGATAGAGGACATGCTAAAGAAACGCGAATTAAACTTATCCGGCTCTAAGATGCCTCCGTTTGAGTTAAAAAGATAGATCCGATGAATCAAAATAAATGATAATGAAGACATCACTTGAAAACAAAGAAAAAGCAAATAAGAGTATGAGGAGAAATTATTTCCTGATATCCTTGTTTATTGTGATGATTGTAATTGCAATTTTGGTCAAAATGTTTCATATTTCTCTTGTAGAAGGCGCTCAATGGCGGGAAGAAGGAGACAAAGTAGTTAAATCGAATATTACCATCTCTCCGATGCGGGGAAATATTTATTCCTGCAATGGCGAGTTGATGGCGACTACCGAATACGAATACCGCATCTATATAGATTTTTGGGCAGATGGGATGAAAAAAGATACCTTGTTTAAATACATCAACCCCCTGTCTGCCGAATTGGCGAAAAATTTCCCGGAAAAAACAGGCGAGCAATATAAATCGCATATCAAGAAAGGATGGGAAAACCGGGAAAAAGAGGAAGCCCGGATTAACTCCGGCATAAATGTCAAGAGAAACCGGGAATATCTGTTGTTAAATAGGAAATTAAACTACTTGGAACTTCAAACTTTAAAATCCATGCCCTTCTTCCGCAAAAGAAGCACAAATCATTCGGGATTGATAAGTCGCAGGTTCGTGAAACGTCTTAACCCGTATGGAACATTAGCCCTCAGAACGATTGGAGATGTGTATGGAAATTACTCCAGGGAAGGAAAAAACGGTTTGGAAATGCAGTATGATTCATTATTGCGAGGAACTCCGGGCTTGGGTACCCAACGGAAAATCAATGGTCGGATGGTGATAGAAAATGATGTCAATCCTGTCGATGGCAAAGATATTGTATCGACGATTGATGTTGACATCCAGGATATTACGGAGAAATCATTGATGCGTAAATTAAAGGAACTCGATGCCGAATCGGGTACTGCCGTCGTGATGGAAGTTGCCACCGGGGAAATCAAGGCAATAAGCAATTTGGACCGTGTGCAGGAAGGAGTTTGGAAAGAAAGAAATAATCATGCCGTGGCCGACGAATTAGAGCAAGGCTCTACCTTTAAAATAGCCTCTATGATGGTTGCTCTGGAAGATGGAGTTGTTCATCCTGCAGATACAATTGATACATTCAAGGGAGAATTCAAGTATGCAGGCAAAAGAATGACAGACCATAACATCAAACATGGAGGATATGGAATTATAACCGCCTCGCAAACGATCCGCTATTCATCGAACATCGGTGTGGCAAGGCTCATCTTGAAAGCTTACGAAAATTGCCCGGAAAGATACGTGGACGGATTATATAAATTAGGGTTGACTGAACCATTGGATTTGGAAATTCCCGGCGCCGGAAAGGCAAAAATCAAAAAACCGGGCGATAAGAAAAGCGATTGGTCAAAAACAACCTTACCGTGGATGTCTTTCGGTTATGAAACGCAAATACCTCCTATCTATACCTTGACTTTTTTCAATGCGATTGCCAATGACGGAAAAATGGTCAGGCCTTATTTTGTCCGGGAAATCCGGCAAAACGGATCCGTAGAGGAATACCGGAAGCCGGTAGTTATCCGAAAGAAAATTTGTTCGTCGAAAACATTGGAAACGATTCGGGAAATGTTGGTCGACGTTGTAGAAAGCAAAGACGGCACCGGTAAGCCCGTCAAGTCGGAATATGTTCGTATTGCGGGAAAAACGGGGACCGCCCAGGTAAACAAAGGTAAAATGGGCTATAGCAACAGAGAGCACCGGGTTTCTTTCTGCGGATATTTTCCGGCAGACGCACCACAATATTCCTGCATCGTAGTCATCCTCAAACCGAGAAACGGCTATCCCTCCGGAGGAACAATGTCTGGAGCTGTCTTCAAGCGCATTGCAGAAGAAGTAAACGCCCTGAAAAAGCCGTTGAATGTGCGGGAGGCGTTCCCGGACACGTTACATTCCCCGCTTCCTTATGTGCAGGCAGGCATGTATCATCCGGCAGAATATGTGATGGACAAGCTGGATGTTTCGTACGAAGAACAGAAAATAACATCTCCCTGTATATCGGTCGGTTTGCAGAAAAATAAAATAGCAATCAACAATCGTGAAGTAGCGGCCGGCGTTGTCCCGAACGTGAAAGAGATGGGGGCGAAAGATGCCGTATATCTGTTGGAAGAACGAGGGTTAAGGGTTAATCTCTCCGGTAGAGGCTCCGTAAGAGAACAATCGCTTCCTGCCGGTTCGCGGATATCGCGAGGTCAAACAATCGTCCTGACATTGAGATAAAGATGAGATAATATAGATAATTTACATTCGGAAAGTTATGAAACTTAGTGAACTTTTGAAAGCAATTAAACCCCTTCGGATTGTCGGAGAACAAGACCGGGAAGTCGCTGCTATTCATTCGGACTCGCGGAAAATAGCAGCAGGATATTTATTTGTCGCCGTCCCTGGTACCCAGTCGGACGGACATGATTACATCGGGAAAGCCATCGACAGTGGCGCCGAAGTAATTGTTTGCCAGCAGCTTCCAAAGGATACGAAAAATACGTTAAGCTATATTCAAGTGGAAGACAGTGCGGAAGCTTTGGCCTGCCTGGCCGCTGCTTTCTATGGAAATCCTTCTCACAAACTGGTTTTGGTCGGTGTAACAGGTACCAACGGAAAGACAACGATTGCCACCTTGTTGTATCAGACATTCCGAAAGTTAGGCTTTAAAGCCGGATTGCTGTCGACCGTTGTTAATTACGTTGATGGACGTGCAGTTCCCGCCACGCACACCACACCGGATCCCATCGAACTGAACAGCCTCCTTGCAGAAATGGTATCGGCCGGATGTCGCTATGTTTTTATGGAAGTCAGTTCACATGCCATTGTACAGAAACGTATTGCGGGTTTGAAGTTTAAAGGAGGAATTTTCACCAACCTCACCAGAGACCATCTGGATTATCACGCAACTTTTGAAAATTACCGGGATGCGAAAAAGGCCTTTTTCGACCGCTTGCCTGCCGATGCTTTTGCGTTGAGCAATGCAGACGATAAGAATGGATTGTTTGTCTTACAGAATACTCCGGCTGCGAAAAAGACTTATTCTGTTCAAACACTGGCCGATTTTAAGGGGCGGATATTGGAAGCGCATTTCGACGGAACATTGATGTCATTCAATGACAGAGAAGTAAATACGCAATTTGTCGGCAAGTTCAACGCCTATAATTTGTTGGCGGTTTATGGCGCTGCGGTTTTGTTGGGCGCTCCTTCGGACGATACATTGGTGATTATCAGTACGCTTCAATCGGTTTCCGGGCGTTTTCAAACGATGCGCTCTCCGGATGCTTATACGGCCATTGTCGACTATGCACACACGCCGGATGCTTTGACCAACGTCCTGAATGCGATCCACGGTGTGTTGGACGGTTCGGGAAAAGTCATCACCGTGGTGGGTTGCGGCGGCAACAGAGATAAGGGTAAACGGCCGATTATGGCGAAAGAAGCCGTTCGCCTCAGTGATCAGGTGATATTAACATCCGATAATCCCCGTTTTGAGGAGCCGCAAGACATCCTTAACGACATGCTGGCCGGTTTGGATGCGATAGACCGAAAAAAGACGCTTACCATCGTAGATCGCAGGGAAGCCATTCGTACTGCTTGCCTGTTGGCGAATACCGGCGACGTGATTCTGGTGGCCGGAAAAGGCCATGAAGATTACCAGGACGTTAAAGGCGTAAAACATCCTTTCGACGATCGGGAGGTACTGCAAGATATTTTTGAAAACGAAATATAATTCTTCATTTTTAATTCCATCATTACATGCTGTACTATTTATTCAACTATCTTGATCAACTCAATCTTCCCGGCGCAGGGATGTTCAAATACATCTCGTTCCGCTCTTCGATGACATTGATTTTTTCCTTGCTGATTTCAACCATTATCGGACGAAAAATTATCAACAAACTGCAACTCATGCAAGTTGGAGAAATTGTCCGCGATCTGGGACTGGAAGGTCAAATGAGCAAAAAGGGAACTCCAACTATGGGCGGAATCATCATCATTATCGCGATCCTGGTTCCGGTTTTACTGTTTGCAAAACTGGAGAACATCTACATCGTCTTGATGTTGATAACAACCGTCTGGCTCGGATGTATTGGTTTCCTGGACGATTATATCAAGGTATTTAAGAAAAACAAAGAAGGCTTGAACGGACGGTTTAAGATTGTGGGACAAGTTGGTCTGGGCTTGATTGTTGGCTTGGTGCTCTATCTAAGTCCGGAGGCGGTGATTCAGGAAAATGTGGCCATCAAGAGAAACGGCGACACTACGGAAGTGGTGCATAGTCCGGCGGTCAAGTCGACGAAGACCACCATTCCTTTCTTCAAAAATAACAATTTGGATTATAGAGATCTGGCTTCTTTTATGAAAAGCAAGCGCACGGCGGCTACATGGATTATTTTTGTAATCATCACCATTTTTATTGTCACGGCAGTATCTAACAGCGCTAATCTGACGGATGGTTTGGACGGACTGGCAGCGGGAAGTTCTGCCATTATCGGCGTTACGCTGGGTATACTGGCTTATGTGTCGAGCCATATTCGGTATGCGGCTTACCTGAACATCATGTATATTCCCGGTTGTGAAGAATTGGCGGTTTATGCCGGCGCTTTTATCGGAGCAACGATAGGCTTCTTGTGGTATAACGCTTATCCGGCGCAAGTATTTATGGGAGATACGGGTTCTCTGACGTTGGGAGGGATTATTGCCGTGTTTGCGATTATCATCCATAAAGAGTTGTTATTGCCGATTTTGTGTGGCGTATTCTTTGTGGAAAGTCTTTCGGTGATTATGCAGGTTAGCTATTTCAAATATACGAAAAAGAAAACCGGCGTGGGCAAGCGGATATTCAAGATGACGCCGCTGCATCACCATTTTCAGAAAGCAGGTAATATGGGGATAGAGGCGATCTTGCAAAAACCGCTCCGACCGGTGCCGGAATCCAAGATTGTTGTTCGTTTCTGGTTGGTCGGTATCATTTTGGCGGTATTGGCGATGGCAACATTAAAAATGAGATAAATAACTTATGTTACGCAAAAGCATCCTGCACGACCGCGTTGTATGTACATACACGATAGTGTTGTATGTGCACACACAACAGTGGTGTATGTACACACACAACAGTGGTGTATATAGACACACAACAGTGGTGTATGTACACACACAACAGTGGTGTATATAGACACACAACAGTGGCGTATGTACATGTGCATGTGCC
Source organism: Dysgonamonadaceae bacterium (assembly GCA_031263685.1). Taxonomy (GTDB): domain Bacteria; phylum Bacteroidota; class Bacteroidia; order Bacteroidales; family Azobacteroidaceae; genus JAISFI01. Next base: position 7,778 of record JAISFI010000133.1, read on the forward strand.
GCGACCATACATGATGCTCTTGCGTAACATGAGTAAATAACATAATCCAGCATGGAACATAAGGAAAAAGAGATTGGCAAATGCCCCGAAGCTACTGTGACGAATAAAAAGGTGGTGATACTTGGGGGAGGAGAGAGCGGCTCTGGAGCTGCCATCTTAGCAAAGAAACAAGGATTCGATGTTTTCGTTTCCGATGCATCTCTTATCAGGGAGGAATACAAAGTTCTACTCCGTAAATATGGCGTGGCATGGGAAGAAGGCGGTCACACCCTCTCCCTGATATTGGGAGCGGATGAAGTGATAAAAAGTCCGGGTATTCCGGATAAAGCGTCGGTAGTGAGGCAACTGAAAGCCCAGGCGACACCGGTCATCTCCGAAATAGAATTTGCCGGAAGATATACCCAGGCTCAAATGATTTGCATCACGGGAAGCAACGGTAAAACGACGACGACGATGCTGACTTATCATATCCTGAAAGATGCCGGATTGAACGTCGGCCTGGCAGGAAATGTCGGAAGCAGTCTGGCCTTGCAGGTGGCGGAGCAAAACTTCGATTACTATGTGATTGAATTGAGCAGTTTCCAGTTGGACGGGATGTATGATTTTAAAGCAGATATCGCTATCCTGTTGAACATCACCCCCGATCATTTGGATAGATATGACTATAAGATGCAAAATTATATAGACTCTAAGATGCGTATCCTGCAAAATCAGACGGAAGCGGATGCGTTCATTTATTGGAATGATGATCCCGTTGTATCGAAAGAAATAGAAAAACTTCGACCGAAAGCCATGCTGTATCCTTTTTCTGAGGAGAAAAAAACAGGTGTACGAGCTTATCAGGCGCATCATCAGATTGTAATAGAAACACTCAAAGATACATTTACTATGGAAGAAGAATTATTGGCGTTGACAGGTACGCATAACTTGTATAATTCTATGGCGGCAGGTATTGCCGCAAAGTTGACAGGAATAAAAAATGAAAATATTCGCCGTTCTTTGCATGATTTTCAGGGCGTGGAGCATCGACTGGAAAAGGTAGCGATTGTGAAAGGAGTTGAGTATATCAACGATTCTAAGGCTACGAATGTCAACTCTTGCTGGTATGCACTTAAAAGCATGAAAACGAAGGTCGTATTGATTCTCGGTGGAACAGATAAGGGAAACGACTATGCGGAGATAGCAGCCCTGGTTAAGGAGAAATGCCGCGCTTTAATCTTTATGGGCATAGATAATAGCAAGTTGCACGATTTTTTCGATGGTAAACTTGCTTGTATCAGTGACGCCGGATCCATGCAGGAAGCGGTTTCGCAGGCCTATCGGGTGGCAGCGCCCGGAGATACGGTACTCTTGTCTCCTTGTTGTGCAAGTTTTGATTTGTTTAAAAACTATGAAGATCGGGGAAAGCAATTTAAAGAATGTGTAGGAAATTTGTGACTGGAAGAAAATATGATCTGAAGAAATTTTAAGGAGTAAATATGAGTTTTGTCAATAAAATATTTCGTGGCGACAGGATCATCTGGATGATTTTCTTTTTCCTCTGTTTTATTTCAATTTTGGAAATATTCAGTGCAACAAGTACGCTGACCTACAAAAAGCAAAATTATTGGGATCCGGTTACGCGGCACACGGTTTTTCTGCTAGCCGGGACGGCAGTCGTCTTGCTTATCCATTCGTTGAAACCGAAATATCTTTCGATATTCATCGTTGGACTTCCTTTTACCTGGGTATTGTTGATTTTGACCCGTCTTTTTGGATCCTATGTCAATGGCGCGCACCGGTTGATTGAGGTTGGCGGTCTCTCTTTTCAACCCTCGGAATTAGCCAAGTTGTGTTTGATTGTTTTTACGGCTTTCGTACTCTCCAAAGCGCAAGAAGCAAAAGAAGACGTCCGTTTCAAGTGGATCGTGTACATCACGATCATAACTTGCGGGACGATCCTGACTGAAAACCTTTCGACGGCGGTTTTACTTTATGTCGTTGTGGTGTTGATGATGTTTGTAGGACAAATTCCAACCCGTCAAATGTTGTGGCTTGTCTTGGCCTCCTGTGTTGTTGCTATGCTTTTTGTTGTCTTGCTTCACACAGCGCCCAAGGAAATGTTTGCCGACAAAAATTCTGTCTTTCACCGGGCATCGACCTGGAAAACCCGTATTGACGATTTTTGGACTGATAAACAGGAAAAAGACCCGAAAACGTTCGACGTGAATGATAATTATCAGGTTTCCCATGCAAAAATAGCAATCGCTAGGGGGAGAATATTAGGCGTCTTTTTTGGAAACAGTCAGGAGCGGGATTATCTTCCACAAGCCTATTCCGACTTCATTTATGCAATTATTATTGAAGAAATGGGAATGGTAGGCGGTATTTTTGTCTTGGCGTTATATGTATTTCTGTTTATTCGGGCGGGGATGATTGCCAATCGTTGTCAGCAGGTTTTCCCCAAACTGCTGGTGATAGGATCGGCGTTGATTATTGTACTTCAGGCATTTATCAACATGGCGGTGGCGGTGAATCTGATGCCGGTTACCGGTCAGCCGCTTCCGCTGATCAGTCGGGGTGGAACATCGACTTTGATTACCTGTGTGTACATGGGGATTATCTTGAGTGTCAGTCGCTTTGAAAATCCCAAAGGCATTCAGCGCGAGCAGGAAATAGCGGAAGAAAATGAGAGCGCAGCAGTTGAAAAGCTGTGGAATGAAGATTTAAATATAGAAGATTTAGATATACAAGAAGAAAAGCAGCAGTAGCAGTATGAAAAAAGTAATTATCAGCGGCGGCGGTACCGGTGGCCACATTTTCCCGGCTTTGTCTGTGGCGAATGCCTTGAAAGAGTGCTTTCCCGACATAGACATTCTGTTTGTCGGAGCAAAAGGCCGTATGGAGATGGAAAAAGTACCGGCAGCCGGTTACAGGATTATTGGACTTCCCGTTTCCGGCTTTAACCGCAAACAAATCTGGAAGAATGTTGTTGTACTGTTAAAGCTATTGAAGAGTACGATGATGGCAAGGAAAATTATTCGGGATTTTCGACCGGATACAGTGATCGGCGTTGGTGGTTATGCCAGCGGCCCGGTGCTTCGTGCAGCGGGGAAAGCGGGGATTCCGACGGTCTTGCTGGAGCAAAATTCGTATGCCGGCGTTACCAATAAACTGTTGGCGAAAAAGGCTTTGAAGATTTGTGTCGCTTATCCCGGTATGGAAGCCTTCTTTCCGAAGGAGAAGATTGTGCTGACTGGTAATCCGGTACGTCGCGACCTGTTGCTTATCGACGAAAAGACACGTGCCGAAGCTATCCGTTATTTTCACCTGGATCCGAAGAAAAAAACCATCTTAGTGTTAGGCGGGAGTTTGGGAGCGAAGACAATCAACCATAGCATCCTGTTGCATATCGAAGCCATAGAAGCCAGCGGTGTGCAATGTATTTGGCAGACCGGAAAATACTACTATCAAGAGATCATCTCCGCTCATTCCTGCGGAGAAAATATTCATATTACCGAATTTATTTCCCGCATGGATTTGGCTTATTCGGTGGCCGACTTGATCATTTCCCGCGCCGGCGCCGGGTCTATTTCCGAGTTTTGCCTGCTGAAGAAACCGGTAATATTAGTTCCTTCTCCCAATGTGGCGGAAGATCATCAGACTAAAAATGCAATGGCGCTGGTCAAGCAGGATGCCGCCATTCTGGTCAAGGATATTGACGCGGAAGAAAAACTGGTGTCCATTGCCTTGCAAACGGTAGAAGACACCGTTCGTTTACAACAGTTAAGCGACCATATTCGACATTTGGCCTTGCCCGATGCTGACAAAAACATTGTAGCCGAAATCATAAAAATTACCGCCACCCAAACCATCGATAGCAAACTGATACCATACGACGCCATTTATTTTGTCGGCGCCGGCGGCATCGGCATGAGCGCTCTGATTCGCTATTTCCTTTCCAAAGGCAAGAGGGTAGGAGGCTACGATCGGACGCCTTCCGGCTTGACGGAGCAACTGATTGCAGAAGGTGCGGCGATACATTATGAAGACAATATCGCCCTGATTCCCGACATTTTCAAGGATAAAGAACGGACGCTGATTGTTTTCACGCCTGCCGTTCCGCAAGATCATACGGAGTTGACTTTTTTCAAAAACAAGGGTTTCGTCATCCTGAAACGGGCGCAGGTATTGGGCGAAATTACCAGACAAAGTCGAGGAATATGTATTTCCGGAACACACGGAAAGACTACCACTTCTTCTTTGACGGCGCATTTGTTGAAACAGTCGCATGTCGATTGTAATGCCTTTCTGGGCGGTATTCTGAAAAATTATAACAGTAACCTCCTCTTATCCGACACCAGCGACCTGACGGTGATAGAAGCAGATGAATACGACCGTTCTTTTCATCAGCTTTCTCCGTATATGGCAGTGATAACCTCGGCCGATCCCGATCATTTGGATATATACGGCACACCGGAGGCGTATGAGGAAAGTTTTGATCATTTTACTTCGCTGATTCGTCCGGGCGGTGTATTGCTGATGAAAAAAGGGATTCAAGTACATCCCCGTTTGCAGGAAAATGTTCGGCTGTATACCTATTCTATGGAAAATGGCGGTGATTTTTATGCGGAAAATATCCGGATCGGTCATGGAGAAATCCTGTTTGATTATGTTGCTCCGGAAGAGAAAATTCAAGACATCCGGCTGGGCGTTCCCCTGAAAATCAACATAGAAAATGGGATTGCGGCCATCAGTATCGCTCGCTTGAACGGCGTCTGTCCGGAGGAAATCAAGCAGGCAATGACTTCTTTCCAAGGTGCAGAGCGTCGTTTCGATTTTCATCTGAAAACGGATCGGATTGTGCTGATAGATGATTATGCTCATCATCCGGAAGAATTGAAAGCCAGTATTTCTTCCGTGAGAGCATTGTATCGGGAACGGAAATTAACCGTTATCTTCCAGCCGCATTTGTATTCGCGGACGAAAGATTTTTATCCGGAATTTGCTCAAAGCCTCTCATTGGCCGATGAAGTCATATTACTGGACATCTATCCAGCCCGCGAAGCGCCAATTCCCGGAGTGACTTCTCAACTGATTCTGGATGAGATTTCTCTTGCCGACAAACAGTTATGTACGAAGGAGACTCTATTGACGGTCATCGAAAAGGGGAATTGGGATGTTGTATTGATGGCCGGCGCCGGAGATATTGACGGTTTAGTCAATCCCGTGCAGGAGATATTAGCTCGAAAAACAGTATGATACGAAAGATTTTTGCCATATTATTTGCCTTGTTGCTGGCGACATACCTGCTGTACAACATTTTTTCTCCGAAGAAACAGCTAGATGAAAAAGAATGTCAGGACGTGCAGATTGTCGTTGTTGATACATTGGATAAGTGTTTTATTTCCGTCGAACGGGTGGTTTCGATACTCCATAATGCGCATCTATATCCGAAAGGGAAAGCATTGAAAGATATTCGCACCGGCGAAATGGAAGCTAAGTTGGAAGAAAGTCTTCCGGTAAAGAAAGTTCATGTATACAAAACGACTTCGGGCGTGGTAAAAATAAAGATATATCAGCGAATATTGCGGTTGAGGGTGATGAGCGCCGCAAACGGGAATTATTATGTAGATAGCGACGGAAAGATTGTGACGATCACAGAGCATGTTGTAGCGTATGTTCCGATTGCCACCGGTTATGTGGATAAAAAATTTGCACAAAAAGAGTTGTATGATTTCGCCCTTTTTTTGCATGATAACAAGTTTTGGGAGATGCAGATAGCCCAAATATATGTTTATCCCAATAAAGAAATTGAGTTGATTCCCCGCGTTGGAAACCACCGGATACTGTTAGGAAAAATAGACGGCTTTGAGGAGAAACTGGATCACCTATTGCTGTTTTACAAACAAGCCTTAGACAAAGTGGGCTGGAATCGCTATTCAAAGATTAATTTAAAATATAAAAACCAGATAGTATGCACGAAAAATTTGTAGCCGCAGTAGATCTCGGCACGTCGAGAATTACGGCGATGTTAGGGAAGAAAGATGGCGCCGGACGTCTTACCGTCATCGCCAGGGAGTCGGTGGATTCCGACGGATGTATTCGCCTCGGACGCATCTATAATATAGATGAGGTTGCGAAAAAAGTCGGTGGACTGATAAACTCCATCAACGAGAAACAGGAACGAAAGATAGACCGGGTGTATGTAGGACTTGGAGGCCAGTCGATGCGTTCGGCAGAACATACCATTACGCGCAAGTTATCGACGGAAACGCTTATTAATCAGTCGCTGCTGGATAATATCGCAGAGGAATGTTTAAATTATGAACCGGAATTGTTGCAGTTGTTGTCGGTTTCTTCGCCGGAATATGCATTGGATGGACATCCGGAAGCATCTCCGCTGGGCGTTCAATGTTCCGAGATAACAACTAAGTATCAATTGATTACCGGTAGACCTTTCATCAACCTTATCAAAAAAAGCATTGAAGAAAAAGCGAACATTCCTGTTGTTGATACGATTGTTTCGCCGGAAGCGCTGGCGGAGGTCGTACTGACTCCGAAAGAAAAAGAACAGGGCTGCGCACTGGTCGATTTCGGAGCGGGGAAAACGACGGTGTCTATTTATAAAGATAAGTTATTGAGATATTTGGTTACGATTCCCCTGGGTTCTTCCTTGATTACTAAAGACCTCTGTTCCCAGAATATTTCGGAACAGGAAGCAGAAGAATTTAAGATACACTCCAGTCTTGCGATGGTTGAAAATGAAGATAGCATACCCGAAAAAACCTATACTTCCCAACAGATCGCTTTTAACAAATTGAATGAAATTGTAGAAGCCCGTGCCGATGAAATTTTAACGAATGTAGCTGTGCAAATCGAACGTGCGGGTTTTGCAAAAGGAGCTTTAGCCAAGGGCATTGTGATTACTGGCGGAGGATCAGGACTGAAACGCTTACCGGAAGCGATCCGTCGGAAAACCGGTTATACAGTACGTGTAGCGGGTGTGCGCGAGGATGTTTTTGCGAATGAATCGCAGGTGGAATTACTGCCTGAAGATGCTCAGATCGTCGGCTTGGTGGCCTGTGGAACAGAGAATTGTGCGAAGGAGAAAGAAATCGAATTTTCCGAAACGCTTTTTGAAAAAGAAGTGATGGTCAACCCTCAAGTTCCGAAAGTGGAGAAACCCTTGAAGCCGGGAAAATCTAAATTCAAAAGAATAATCGATAAAGCTGCCGGTAAACTTTTTGAAGGACAGGAATAATAAAAACAATCAATATATGGAAATTAACGATCCGTTACAATTCAGTTATCCCACGAAAACGCCTTCTATCATCAAAGTGATAGGAGTTGGCGGCGGTGGAGGGAATGCCGTAACCCACATGTACAGGGAAGGTATTCATGACGTTACTTTTGTGCTTTGCAACACAGACAATCAGGCGCTGCTCACCAGCGAAGTTCCGATAAAGATTCAATTGGGACGGGAATTGACGCAGGGTTTGGGCGCCGGAAACAAGCCGGATGTTGCCAAAAGGGCGGCAGAAGAGAGTGAGGACGATTTGCGTAAACTCATGAACGATGGGACTAAGATGGTTTTCATTACTGCCGGAATGGGCGGTGGAACGGGTACCGGCGCTGCACCTATCGTCGCAAAAATTGCTAAAGAGATGGGTGTGCTGACGGTGGCGATTGTCACCATCCCTTTCATGTTTGAGGGCAGACCTAAGATACTGCAAGCATTGAATGGTGTGGAAGAAATCAGCAAGCATGTAGATGCCTTGCTGGTGGTCAACAACGAGCGTTTGCGGGAAATTTACCGGAATCTTACTGTCGATAATGCTTTCCGGAAAGCGGATGATACGTTGACCATTGCTGCTAAAAGTATTGCGGAAATTATCACCTTACCCGGCGTTATCAATCTGGACTTTGCAGATGTGAATACTACTTTGAAAGATGGCGGTGTTGCGATCATGAGCAGCGGTACAGCATCCGGCGAGGGCAGGCTCTCGGAGGCGATAAGCAATGCGTTGAGTTCTCCGCTGTTAAACAACAACGACGTGTTCCGTGCAAAAAAGATATTAGTGAATGTTGTTTACAGTGAGTCTTCTCCTTTGATGATGGATGAAATGGACTTCCTCCACGATTTCATGGCGAAATTCAATGCAAATATCCACGTGATTTGGGGTACGGCCAAGGATGACGACTTGGGTGAAAATGTCAGTGTAACCATTCTTGCAACAGGCTTCGGCGTAGAAGGTATCCTGTTGATGAAAGAAAACATCGATATTCAGGCAACGCTCAAAGAGCAGGAGGAAGCAGAAGCAAAAGCCCGGAAAGAATCCGAATTGTTAGAAAAATATTATGGGCCTAATGCTCCCAGATATATTCAGATGAAGAAGCCTAAGCCGATCATTCTCTCTGATGATCAGTTGGACGATGATGAGGTCATTAAACTCATCGCCGATAATCCTACTTACAATAGAGATTCCGGCTTGGTGAAGAAATTAATGGAGAAAACGATGGCGCGGCGGCAGGGAGAAGAGTAGGAGAGGAGTAGTTGTATCAGGAAGAAATGACCATGTTGTTTTTGATGGATGGTTTTACCTGAAAAATTGAGGAACTTTGGATAAAATTTTTCCGCCTAAAGCAATATATGGATTAAGCTTGTGGAAACGGAATATGAGAAAATCTTCTTTCCATTTCGATAGCTGTGACTTGAAAGAAGTACTGACACCACCCATACGCATTTTCACAATATACTCGCATAGATAGTGCACTTTAAAATGATTGATAAATAACATTTTGATCAGCATATCGCTGTCGGAAGCAATTTTATAGGATTCATTGTATAATCCGCATTGTTCTAATACGCTTTTTTTAGCATAAACTGTGGGATGTAGAGGCAACCAGCCGCGTTTTATCTTTTGCCGGTTATATTCTCCGCTTATCCAGTTGCGAATGGTTTTTTGCGATTCTTCTTTATCGACGAAGATTCCGTCTCCATAAACAATATCTACATTGTGTCGCTTAAAAGCATCGGCTACTTTAGTCAGCACATCTGTGGCATAAAATACATCATCAGAGTGCAATAATCCAACAACATCGCCGGTAGCCAGGCGTATTCCTTTATTGATGGCTTCATACATGTTATTATCCGGAGCGGAACGAAAATGGGCAATTTTGCCGGCATAGCACTTGATAATATCGATTGATCCGTCGGTAGATCCTCCGTCAATAATAATGTATTCGATGTTGCTATAGTTTTGAGAGAGAACGCTTTGTATGGTGCGTTCAATGGTTTTACTGCGATTGAAACATGCAGTGATAAGAGAGATAGTCATAGTGTATTCGATAATTTTTGATAAAAGGATGTTTTTTCGCTTTCTTATAATAACTTACATAACGTCGCAATTGGTTATATTTGGCTGTAAGTGTATATTTTTTTGTAGTTATAGCCAATTATAATTCAGTAAAACTCGCTGTAAGTCGTATTTTATATCTCGAACAGGTCGTCCATAGTTACTTCCGAATGGATATTGCCCCAGTATGCATTATGCTTAACGCCATAGGTGGTTATCATTGTTAAATGTATGGCTTTGCCTGTTTTTGTTTCGTATTTGAATGTCTCCCGTTTGTTCCGCAGCATCTCATCGTATTTTTTGTCAATAACAAACTGACTATTTGTGAACTTCATCTCGCAAAGATTAATTACCTTATCGTTTCGCTCTATCAACAGATCAATTTGTGCGCCGTTTTCAGATTCTTTGCTGCGCCATGAAGCCGTATTTGCAAGTACGCCCGAAATGCCAAGTTTCCTTTTTATTTGAGGCAGGTGTGACAGACAAACCTGCTCAAAAGCATATCCCGACCAGGCGCGATGGCGAGCATTTTCGATAAAATTTGTCCAGTAATGTTCATCGTCAAATTTGTTGTTTTGCATAAAATTGAAATAAAACAGTGTGAACAAATCGATTAACTGAAATAAACCTTGCCTTTTGCGTTTTTCAAATGCTTTATATTGGCGGATAAATCCACATAGTTCCAACTCTTCGAGCGTTCTGCTCAGTCCGCCACCATTAGCCAGTTGCGTATTTTCAATAATTTCTTCGCGTGTCAAACCTTTTGCCTTTTTACTCAAGGCTTCCACTATTTTTACATGACGGTCATAATTTTTGAATAATGATGCATAAAGATTTTCAAATTCGTTCCTTAATGCTCCTTTCTCTGCAAAACATAAGTTATCAATATTTTGAGCCATACTGAACTGTTTTTGCATCAAAGACAGATAATAGGGTACACCGCCAAAAATCATATAATTTTCTATTATCTGATGGCGATTCATTTCTATATTGTTTTTCTGATAATATTCCTCACATTCTCCAAGTTTGAAGGGAGATAAGTGAATTTGCCGGGTCACTCTGTTGTGTAATCCACCATGATTTTTTATCAGTTTGTTCATCATCCACGATGTGGCAGAACCGCATACAATCAACAAAATATCGGTTCGTCCTGAAGCCCACGAGTTCCAAAAGTATTCCAGCGCCTGTATAAATCCCGAACGTGGCGTGTCTATCCATGGCATTTCGTCGATAAAAACAACTTTTTTACCTTTTTTTCTTGTATGCGACAGTAGATGTATAAGCTGTTCAAAGGATTCAAACCATGTGGCAACTTCGGGATAGGGTCTGTTTCCATATTTGTGCAATGAAGAATTGAAACTTTTCAGTTGTAAGGCCATCTCGGTGTTTGCCATTCCTGTATGGTAAAAAGTAAACCGGTTACCGAAATATTCGCGTACCAAAAAAGTTTTCCCCACTCTTCGACGACCGAAAACTATGACAAATTCGGATTTTTGTGTCTCTGTGAGGCGCTCTAAATCTGCTGTTTCTTCTTTTCTTCCAATGAGTTGCATAAAATTACAGACAATTATAATTGGCTGTAAAGGTATATTTTTTTATAGTTACAGCCAAATATAATTTGGTAAAACTTGCTGTAAGTTGTGTTTTATTTCGGTTATAGTGAATTGTGACGCTCGATTTAAACATGTAGTGATGAAAAAAATAGTCATTTAATTACTCTTTTTCTGATAGCTATAGCCGGATTTCCTTGATAAACAGTAGACATCTCCATATTTTTAGTGGCTACGGAACCTGCTGTTAATATTGAATGACTATAACAAATAACTCCTGGACATACAACGCTTTTTGCTCCGATCCAAACACCATCTTCCAGCGTGATCGGTGCATTGCGGTAAGGCATAGATGATATTGTGTAATCATGATTGCCAGTCAATATAAGTGCACCTTGTGATATACATACATTGTTTCCGATTGTTACATGATCCAAATTATCAATCCAGCAGCTTTCACCAAGCCATACATGATTTCCAACAGTAAGTTTCCAGGGGAATTTGACAGTAATGTTATTCTTTATGATAAGTCCTTTCCCTATTCTTGCACCAAACAGTTTTAATAATGTAATTTTAATCCCCATGAATGGATTCCATGATGCGCGTACAAACAAAGCATTGACAAAATACCAGATTATCTGCTTGCTACATCCGGCTCCCTTATTGAAATTATCAGGAGAAAAAATTGAAAGGTTAACTCTATGCATACAACCTCCTGCTTCTATAAGGAAGTCGTATGGGTTTTATAACAAATATTATGAAGTTGGGGG
>JAISFI010000200.1 GCA_031263685.1 Dysgonamonadaceae bacterium
ACATACAAATGGTTTGCAAGCAAAAACGACGGCGCCTACGAATACCTCGGCATTACGACTACGCCCTCTTATACGGAAATATTTCCTGCGGGCAACGGCAGGATGAAGGTGATCATGGACGATTGCCGCTCAGTGAAAGAAAGTGAAGCGTCTTTTAATATGGGCAGTGTTTCTCCCAATTTTGGAAGTCAGGATGGCGGTAACTATGTTTACATTTACGGCGATTTTCCGTATGCCGCTACGAGTGAATATGCCGCTCAGGAAAATTTGGTGGCTCACTTTGACGGTATCAACAATCAAGGCTTGGGAGACAAGCAGCATGATTACAGCAAGGCTGCGAGTTGGAAGGATTTAAAGAATAATTTTGAACTTCCTCGAGGAAGCGGCGACGGGAAATGGCTAAGTAACGGTTTTCTGGCTCTTGATGAATACGATTCGTTTTACAGTACAGCTACTTATCCAAATACTTATCCTTTGGGTAACCAAGCAAGAACAGTTGAAGTGATTTTCAGGACGCCCGATGAGAGCAACATGTTTTGGCAGATAGAGGGAACGCAGCGCAGGATCTTCGCATACGGTAAGGAAGCTACACCTCAATTGTTTGGAGTTCAGTACCGCGGTCTTAGAACGGGAGATTTAAATTTGCAGGATGTCTGTTCGACGGAAAATAAATGGGTATTTTATGCTATTTTGGGATATAATTACAACCTGATTACCTGCCTTTCCAGTACTCCGTCTTTAGAGACGCACAGCACCATAAATACCGTAACTTCAACTTATCAGAACGATATGCAGGATGCTCTTACAAAATCATATATAAACAATATTCCTGCAACAATTGCCGGGATTTACAATCCTCATAATCATACTTCTCTGAATACGCAACAGGGATTTTTACTAATTGGTCGAGAGCTTGCCCATTCAACCTTTTTGTCTGTTCGCCTGTACAATCGTGTCTTGAAACCGGAGGAAATAGCGGAAAACGCCGCCTTGGATCAGATACGTTATCTTGCTCCTCCCACTGTCACAATCGGCGAGGCTGAATGTGAGGAAGTTGTTGTTCTTTCGCCTCATTTTCTGATGTGCAAAGTGCCTGCGGGGAGTATTGGAGCAACAGATATAGAAATAAAAGTAAAAGACAAAGGAACAGAGAAAACGATTAATTATGCCGGGGCGTATGAATATGTAGATCCTGTCGGTAATTTTTATATCAGCGAGATTTCTCCTATCGTCAGTCCTGTCGAAGGCGGAGGTACATTAACTCTTAAAGGAAACCTGTTAAGCACGATAAACGAGGTCAGTATAGGTAATGTAGTCTGTTCTAACGTTACCATCCAGGGCGACGACACTTATACCTGTTCCATTCCTGCTAATCCGGCAGGCGAAGTAGATATAACGATAACTGTCGGTACCGGCGAGAACGCCAAAATTTACCGGTTCGCAAAAGTTTTTGAATATCAGTAAGCAAAACATGCAATAACAGAGTGCCGCCCGTGCAGGAAAAGCAGGTCCCGCATGGTGGGGTTTAAGGAGGGTTTGTTGATCTTCTGTTCTATTGATATGAATGCCTTACGGGTGGGGCGTCAAGAATCCGATTATTGCTTCTCTTACTTATCCTGTTCGATGCAGGCATCGTGTCACAATCAATGCAGACATCGTGTCGCGTTCGATGCCGGTATCGTGTCGCGTTCGATGCCTGCATCGTGTATGCCGGACATAAAAAGAACTAAAAGCTAAAAACTAAAAACTAAAAGTTACACAAAGCGCTGTAAATGAGCGCCAGCCAACTTTTAGCTTTTAGTTTTTAATTCCTTTTTAGTAGTTTTCCACCAGAGAGGCCCGGAGCGTATTATTCGCGTTTACCTTGTTATATTTGTAAGCGGGACTTATCGTAGCATTTATGTCTTCGCTTTGAGCGGCTTCAGCATCGTTAGCTTCCAGTTCGCCCAATTTAGTCAGGATAGAAACTAAAGCATCTGTACTTTTATCGTTCTTTTTCAAGAGAGTAGCCGCATATTTGTCCGCAGCTTCATTTTGTTCTTCAGTATAAGGAACTTGTATCAATTCGTTCACGAATGTACCTAATTTTTCGCCCGACAGAGACAAGAGTTTTTCTAACTGAGCCGCAGCAGCATTGTTTGCCTGATCTTTACCGGCTGCTTTTAACAAATTTCCACGAGCATCCTTACTCGCAATATGTCCAATCTGAGTGGCTATCAGAGCCAATATTTCATCGTCGTCTTCCAAAGCGTCCAACAAACCCGAATAAACCCGGATATATCCATCCGGCAGGGCAAGGATATTAAATTCCGGATTTTCATAGACTTTGTAGTATAAAGCCAGTCCGTCAACATTCACATATTTTTCTCCAACGATAGATGCCAGACGAGTTGTGTAAGGACTATCGTCCGCAGATACTGTATTGTTATTGTCCATCCAGACGACAATATTTGCGGATAAGGTATTAACGGCTGCATCCAAAGCCAAATCTCCAGCTACGCTACCGGCTGCGTTTGAAACTGATTTCCCTATACTCTTCAGGCTTTTCCCGAATTGAGCATTTGCACTGAATACAATCAAAACTGTAATAATTGATAACGAAAAGATTTTCTTTTTCATAAAAATAAAATTTGAATAAAAATTAAAAGTTTTACTAAAATATAAATTGATTCGTTAGTTACAAAAATTGTGCCGAAATTCCTTAAATATTAATTTTATAACGAAAAATATACAATTTTTATAATATTAATGATAAGAACTAAAAACTAAAAGTTATGCGAAGCACGGTAAACAAGCGTCAGCCAACTCATAATTCATTTCAGGATTACTTTGAATGTCTTCCGGTTGCCCTGTACATCCGATACATTCAGGATATAGGCGCCTCTGTTCAAAGCGCCGAGAGCGATTGTACCCGTAGCGGACAGGGTTATCAATTGTCCGCTGACGGAATAGAGTGCAATCAATTGAATACTTGCAGCCGAATAGACGTTGATTGTTTCCGGAGTCTGTTCAATTTCGAAATCAAGGGCTTTCGAGGTATTGATTCCGGTATCCTCTTTGCCGTAAACTTCAAATTCATAGAACGAAACGCCGTATTGTGTAGCGCGCGTTACGCATTTGAAGCGGACATAACGTCCCGAACCGTTGACGATTAATTCTTCTGTTCCTCCTGCGCCTGCGTTGGTTTCGTATATTCTCGTCCATTGCTGCTTATCATCGGAAGCCTCAATATAGTAAGCCGTAGCATAAGCGGCTTCCCAATAAATGGTAATCCGGTCGAGGACATGAGATTGCTGTAAATCAACCAAGAACCAACGGTCATTATCGATATTCGCGCCTTCCCATTCGGTAGCCCAGCGTTCTTCATCAATAGCGCCATCGACAGCGAAACGCGCCAGACGGGTTCCGTAAACTTGTTCGGAAGATGCTTCTACGGGTTTATTTAGTGCAAGATTCGTATTTTCGCCCGGATTTTCGCCACCGCCGTTGTTTTCTTCCGTTTCGGCATTTTCGTTGCCGGAAATATTCATCCAGTTGAAGCGGACATTATTACCATTGGCACCGTTGAAACGGATTTTCTGTTTTCCGGCGTTCAATGTCAGCGTATAGCGTTTGGTTGCCCAGCCGGAACCGGAAGATGGAAGAGACAGGGCTTCGAGTACCGTTTCATCGATTTGTACGTTTATTTCCGCATCCAACAGGCAGGAATAGCGCAAAAAGAGATAGTATTCGCCACCAGTGGGCGCTTCCACATTGTATTCGAGATAATCGCCGTTATTGAAGTCATACACGTTGATAATTCCATCTACATCTTTGGTTTCTTCCAGGTGAATGCCTTTCATTCGGATATAATGGTTCGCCTGGATACGTTCCTGCGTATTGTGATAGAAATCGTCATCGTAGGAAGACATGTTGTTGAAGATTTTCCCATTTTCGGTCAACGTTCCATTGTGTCCGTTGAGCAGTTGCATCCAGGGGAAAGCCGGAACAGCATTGTTTTCCCCGGTCTTTGCCATGAACCACGCATAGCGCGCCACCATTGGCTCGGTTTCGAGGTAGTCGAATACATCAACCAAATATTCCTTTTGAATTTTCTTCATGGAGGCTTCGGGCGTGCCGCTACGATCGTCCCAGGAGCAAAACTCGGTCAGCCAAATCGGTTTATTGTAATAGCCAATGTATTCTTTCACATAACCGATGAGTGAGCCGCTCCAACCCATATAGCAGTGCAACGCAATACCATCTACTTCGCTGATGGGTACCAATTGGAAAAAAGCGTCGAACCATTTTTTAGGAGTACTCCATTCCGCCCAACCGCTATAATTAAGTCCCGGCGAGATAATCTTCAGTCCCAATTCATCGGCTAAGGCTCTGATTTCGGGCCAACGAGCGGCGGCTTCCTGTGGTGTTAAATTGGCTTGATTTTTGAAATTCGGTTCATTGAAAGTCATCAAATATTGGCAGTTCGGATGTGCCTGCACATATTGGCGGATGGCGTTCGGATTCCAATTTTCTCCCCAACGCATGGGACAATACTCAATATCGTGACTGTCGGAAGCAGCCGTACCAACTCCCGCAGGCGTGTTGCCCCAATCGTAAAACCAGGACATGCCGGTTTTTAATGCTTCGAAATCGGCTTCACGCAAATTGGACATGCATGCGCCGCGTTTCCAACTCCGGGTCTGCGCATTTGTTGTGAATGTACAGAACAGGCAGATTAAAATAAAAAATACGTTTTTTTTCATTGTAAAAAAAAATTTGTGAATTATAAATTATGAGTTATGAATTATGAGTTGGCTGATGCCCGTTTGCTGCACTTCGTGCAACTTATAACTCATAATTCATAATTCATTTTCGGATTATTTTGAATGTTTTCCGGTTGCCTTGGACGTCCGATACATTCAGGATATAGACGCCTTTGTTCAATCCGGAAACGGCTATCTTACCCGTGTTGGATCGCGCCACCAATTGTCCGCTGACGGAATAGAGCGCGATCGTTTGGATCCTGTTCGCCGAATGAACGGCAATGGATGCATCGCTTAATTCAACTTTAAAATCAAGCGTTTCCAAGTCGTTTAAGCCGGTTGGAGGAGGACCGTAGGCTTCGAGTTCAAGGATCGAATAACCGTAGAAATTACCTGCCCAGGGCGATGTTTTCCGCGTACAGTTGACTTTGACGTATCGCGCCGGCACATTTTCCAACGGGATATTGACGAGACCTTCCGCTCCGTTTACAGTAGAGAACACCTGAGACCATTCGGCATTGTCGCTCGAAACTTCCACATTGTATTCCCGTGCAAAAGCCGCTTCCCAGTTGATGACTATCTTAGTCAGCGTTTCCTCTTTTTCCAGATCCACCAAAAGCCATTCGGGAGTATATTCCACATTTTCCTCATCGCTTCCCCAGCGAGTGCCGGGATTGCCGTCGGTCGCATTGCCTGCCCGCAATAATCCGAATTGATCGTGATTAAATTCCGACGAAGCGGTCGTTGGCTTGTTCA
>JAISFI010000212.1 GCA_031263685.1 Dysgonamonadaceae bacterium
CAACAACGATTTGCCGAAACGCCGGGGGCGCGACAGAAAATATACTTTCCCCGTTGTAACCAAACGGTGTATATATTCGGTTTTATCCACGTAGAGATAATTATCTTCACGTAAACCCAAAAACGATTGAATGCCTATCGGTAAATTTCTCATATTCTCTGCAAAATTTAATTTCTGCAAAGATAGCCTTTTTTCGTGTAAACCAATATGTCAAAGAGCTTTTTGTTGTAGCTAAAATTACATACGCATGTAGCTTACAACATTGTGTTTCATATTAATCAACTGTTCTACTACCGGCGCTTTTACCGGAAACGCCGTTCCATGACGGATTCCTTTGGGAAAGGAAACAAGCTCGGATACGTCTTCCCATGTTTTCCCAAAATCGAACGAGCGGACTGCGCCGTAACGGTGGTCGCGATACTTGTCGAAATACACATAGAGCGTATCGCCCACGAAAAGCGGCGCCGGGCCTTCCGCCCAATAATTGCCGGTAATGGGTGCGGAAACGTTTACCGGAAAGCCTTTCTCTATATTTGTTGTCCGGGTAACACGCAGGTTTTTTTCGGGCGGATTGGAGTTTTCATTTTTCACTATCATGAGCAGTTCGCGCGTGCTTGGGATTTTCACAATAGCGGCGTCAATCACGCTGAAATCGGGATTGAAAAACATCGCGGTTTCCGAGAAAGTCCGGAAATCTTTTGTCGTTACATAGTAAATACGGTGATTCAGACCCTTTTCGCTTTCGCTGGTGGACACTTCTTTATGACGGCCGGGAATGGTAGTCGCCCAAAAAATATAAAAGGTTTTTGAGGATTCGTCGTAGAACAGTTCGGGCGCCCAACAATTATGTGCCGTTTCTTCGTGCATCATAACCGGAATCGCTTGCTGCTCGCTCCAATGAATTAAATCGGTTGAAGAAGCATATCCGATAATGCGGTCGGTCCAGCTTGAGGTCCAAACCATGTGGAAGACGCCATCAGGGGCTTGCAGAATGGAGGGGTCGCGCATCAATTGATCTTTGCCTACCGAAGGCTTCAAAAAAGAATGTCCACCGTTCAAGGGCGTCCATGTCAGACCGTCGTAACTATAAGCCAAATGCAGACCGTCGGCGCTACTGCCGGTGAAATAGGAAAAGAGATAGGCGGGCTTTTGTTTATAATATTCCGTCAGTCGGGCGACTTCCTCTTTTGTCAACTGAATCACAGCGCCGTGTTTCTGAACGGAAAAATTAGTCCGCTGCATCACACCTCCGTCGAAATGTCCGAGGTTGGTAAAAGTTTCAAAGTCGCTTGTTTCGGCAAAGCCGAAGTTGTGCGGCCTGATACTGAAAATATCGTACATCAGCACCCATTTATCTTCGCCAATACGTTTCCAGACGTTGGGAGCTTCGCAAGAGCGCGGCGCAAAGTCAACCTGTCCGGGACGATAGATATAGCCGCCGTTGATTTTGTCGGAGAACGCCATCTTGATGCCGGCGGGGTTTTCCTGTGCCACGTACATCATGCAGAAACGTCCGTCGGGCAAGGGCGTAATGTCTGCATCCAGAATCTGGACGGTCGAATCGGGATAGTTGAAAAGCAGTTGAGGACGGGTAATCAGCGTTGTAAAATCGTTGTCCGTGTAGGCATAGTAGAGCTTTGTTTTTCCTTTTCCGCCGATCCGCATGGTGAAGTAGAGCATCATTTTGTCTTCTTCTGGGTCGTAGATGGTTTGCGGCGCCCATGCACAGGCCACGTCGAGATTGGGAAACAAGTCTTCGATAATCACATTGCTGCGTGTCCAGTGAATCAAATCGAACGATTTCATCAGCACGAAGCCGCGGTTATTGCCCCAGCCGTATTTTTCGTCGCGTTCCCATTGCGTTGTGCGATAGCCTGCTTCTTTGCCGAAAACATGCAAATCGGTCATTGCAAGATAAAAGGCGCCGTCTTTTCCGCGCGTGATGTGCGGGTCGCGAATGCCTTTTTGTTGCGCTATCGTGTCGCCGCTGATAACCGGTTTGCCGTCGTTGATGTCGGTAAACGTGTATCCGTCATCACTTAATGCGAAATACAACCCGTGCGTGTCGTCTTTGAAGTAGGTGAGCAGGTAAGTAGACATGTCGGTAGTTGTCATGCCCATCTGTGCTGTTTGGCCGATTACCGGAAACAGGAAGGTAGCGGTCAGGAAGATAATAGATAAGATACTTTTCATTGTTTATTTGCTGTTATTTGATTTTCTTCTATTGATTTCATTTCGATCGAATGAGCCTCGACGCTTCTATAAAAAAAGCGTGTAATCCTTTGCAATTAGTTTACACGCTTTTTACTGCAAAATTTTGCAGGCGAAAGATTATTTTTTCAACTTCAATTCCAGTACAAGCAATTTATAGATTTCCGTCCATGAAGTTTGGTAAAATTTGCTGCTTTCATCAATCAAACGCGAATAGGTTACGGAGTCGAAATACATATCGTTTGCGCGTATATCGGACAATCCGTAATCTGTTATCAACTGTTGTATCACCAAATCGTCAATATGATAGATGCTATCCATTTCATGATATGCTCTTTTAAGCATTTGGAGAGATTGGAGCGTACAAAAACAAATCTGGTGCGAGTCTTTTTTGAATTTCAGTTCTTCAAGAAAAAACTGTTTGGACACTTTGCCGTTCATATAGTCCTTGATACGAATGGAAACAGCGTCGTCGGCCACCGGACCTTCTACTATATCAAATTGATGAGCACATTGCGAAGATAAATTGTTTCGATTGAGTATGACGAAATTCAACCATGCTTCGTCGTAATCGTGAAAACGAAGAGTTTGCAAATCATCGTCTTCAAATGCGTATTCTTCAAAATCAAATTCGCTTATCACCGGTTGTGTTTTATTTCGTTTCGCAACATTGATTGCCATATTTTCGGCTTGCCGGTAAATCTTAGTAACATAAAAACCTCGTCCGAAATCCTTGCCTGGTTTGCTTTTGCTAAAATCGACCACATCAACAGGAACATCGCTTCCGTGAAAGACTTTCATTTATCTGTATCCTCCGTTATTGCGACATACTTTGTAAATATCCCTCACCGCCCAAAACGGGTTGTCGATGTGCAATGCCCACCAACATTCGAATATGTAATCTATTCCGCCATATTTTTTCAGATAGCGGTATGCCTCCTGCCGATTCATCTTGTAAGACGTGGCAAATTCTTCAATGATGAATGTGACGAACCCTATTTTATTTTTCGTCTCGTTATCCAAAATATTTGCTTCCATACTACTTATCTGATTTGTTACGGCAAAGGTACATCTTTTTTTCAATCGCCGTCCGTTTTTTATTATAAAACGTGTAAACCAATAAATCAAAGAACGATTTTTATCTTAATCTAAATCAACAATCTAAAATTAAGATAACGCATTATTTAACCTGTTATTTTATTCCGTTGTTTCATCATCTCCTGCACCGCAGCAATCACCCCCTCCATTTGCGCAAACGCCAGCATCCTGCCGTGAAACGAATAACCGGGATGATAAGCTTTATCCTTATCGTCGAGCATGAGCCGCCCGTGATCGACGCGCATGGGCAGTCGCGGATTTTCCCGTTCAAACAGTGCGACCAGTTCTATTAAATGTCCGCGCCCTTCCAGGTGGGATGCTTCGATAAAGTCGCCATTGGGAAAAACATGCGTCGAACGCAAGTGTACAAACTTGGTTCGGGAGGCAAACTTGCGGGCTAAAGAAAGCACATCGTTGTGTAGTCCGGCGCTGAGCGAGCCGGCGCAGAATGTCAATCCGTTGTGGGGATTATCGACTGCTTGCAGTAGCCAGGCAATGTCTTCTTCGCCGGTAACAATGCGCGGCAGACCCAATAATGGAAAAGGCGGGTCGTCGGGATGCACGCACATGTCGATACCGTACCGTTCGCACACGGGCATCACCCGTTCCAGAAAATATTTCAGGTTTGCCCGCAAGGCGTCTCGATCCATGCCGTCATACAATGCGAGCAGGCGTTTAAATAAGGCTACCGGCTGCCGGTCATCTTCCTTGATATTGCCATTGACAAAGCCCTGCGTCTTAACAATGATGGTATCAATTAACTGTGATTTATCGGTTTCCGAGAGGGTATCTTTCAGCTTATCTACCTTTGTCAGAATCTCCGGCGGGTAATCGTTTGCAGCATCTTTGCGCTCCAGTATATGGATGTCGAAATAAGCAAATTTGCTTTTATCAAAGTAGAGAGACGACGTTCCATCTTGCCAGGGATATTCCAAATCCGTACGCGCCCAATCGAGCACAGGCATAAAATTGTAGCAGACTGTTTTGATGCCCGCCTTCCCCAGGTTTTCCAGGCTGACGATATAGTTATCAATCAACCGCTCCCTGTCGTCGCCGGCATATTTTATCGCTTCGCTGACCGGCAGACTTTCCACGACCAACCAGCGCAGTCCTGCCGCTTCAATGTATGTCTTTAAATCGAGGATAGCATCCAGCGGCCATACTTCACCGTTTGGAATGTCATGCAGTGCGGTAACAATTCCTTTCACGCCAATCTGTCGCAACATTGGCAGCGTGATGCTGTCCTGTTTGCCAAACCATCTCCAAGTCTTTTCCATAATTCTTAGTTCTTACACTCCGCTAAATGCGTTGAAGCCGCCATCCACAGGCAGTACAACGCCGGTTATAAAACTTGCCGCATCACTGCACAGGAACTGAACGCATCCATTCAACTCCGAGATGTCGCCGAAGCGTCCCATCGGGGTTTTAGCCAGAACTTTCCGGCTCCGGTCGGTTAAAGAACCATCGGGATTGATGAGCACCGCGCGGTTTTGGTCGCCAATAAAGAAGCCCGGCGCGATGGCATTCACGCGGATGCCGTCGCTGTATTTCAGCGCCATCTCTGTGGCCAGCCATTGCGTAAAATTATTCACCGCCGCTTTCGCCGCCGAGTAACCCGGCACGCGCGTAATGGCAGAAAAAGTCGCCATCGACGAGATGTTGATGATGCAGCCTTTCCGTTGCTTCGCCATGACTTTACCGAAAACCAGAGAAGGATATACCGTGCCATTCATATTCAGGTCGATTACGCTCTCCCAGTCTTCAATCTTCATGTCGAAGAAATCCTGATCGGGAGCCAGTGTCGCGCCCGGAAGATTTCCTCCTGCGATATTCAACAGGATGTCGATACGTCCCCATTTTTCCAAAACGGTTTCGGCCACTTCTTCCAGCCTTTGAATATCAAGCACGTTGCAGGCGAAGCCCATCACTTCGCCGCCAAGCGTGTTTAGCTCTTCCATTCTTTTGTTGAGTTTGTCCGGAGAGTTACCTATAGCCACCACTTTGGCGCCTGCTTCTACAAAACGCTTGGCTATGCTGCCGCCCAAGACGCCGCTGGCGCCCGTTATAACGGCTACTTTTTCTTTGATACTGAATAATTCGTTCATATATTTTTGTTTATAAATACAGGGTAAATATCTGCCTTACCTTATAGCCTCCCTATAAGCCTCCTTATAGCCTCCCTATAAGCCTCCTTATAGACACCCTATAAGCCTGCTTATAGACACCCTATATAAGCCGGCCTTGTGTATAAGGGCGTATCTTCCTGTATTTCAGGAAATACGCGATATATCTCCACCTCTACAATCCGCAATTGTCCTTTTTGCTTTTCGGCATTAGGGTCTTTGAAGAGGTCGAGTTCGCCTGCGGAGGCAGCTTCCACTTCCACGATTCCTCCGAAAGCATCTTTATCTTCGCTTTGTCCGATCAGTTTTATGGCGACAAACCGCCCTTTCGTGGGGGGAACAGGAATGGAAATATATCCCAGCGATTTGGGCGTTTCTCCTTCAAAAACTTTCGTGTCGTCCACAAAAATTTGAATCGGGTAGGAGCGCACCCGCCAGCCGGTGAGTTTCAGTTCTATCTCGTTGACTACGGCGTCGCGTTCCAGTTCGTATTTTATCCAGCCGGTCGAAAGTTGCCCGTCATTGCTCCATTCCGAGAGTTCGTTGTCGTCGAAACTGTTGACGACATCGGCCTCGTTGCTGCCTGCCGTGGCTGCGATGATGTCTACGGCATGACGTTTCACGGTGAAAGATTCGCCGGGAGGCGTAGCGCCCCGCGATAAATCTACCGGTTGATGTTCGCCGGTGATGTAAGTTGATAATCCGTGTTTTTCGGCGATGGGAATGGAACGGAAAGAAACCGTTGCAGGTTGCAGGCCATCTGCCGTTGCCGTTAATTGGATGTTACCGCTGCGGGAGGTCGAGCGAATCAGCACGCGATTCACACCACATTCTACCGGCAGTTCTTTTTCGAGAATGTAATTGCCCTCCTTACCGCCATGCGCTATGCCGCCGCGCCATTCGGCTTCGCCCTGTAAATCGAAAGCAATCCGGTTGTTAGCCAGCGGGCAACGTCTTCCTTCCCGATCTACGACTTCTATTTCTACCAGCGCCAAGTCGCTGCCGTCGGCCTTGAAGCCATCGGGAGCAGTCATGAGTTTGAGCGTGATGCCGGCAGGTTGTCCGACAGTTTCTTTTTTGTTTTTGCTTAAAACATTACCCTCTGCGTCGTAGCTTACCGCTTCGATCGTACCCGCTTCCCAGGGTATTTCCTTGAAAGTAAAGAGAAAGCCAACCGTTCGCTCGCCCAGACCTTTGGATTTTCCATTGACAAAAAGTTCAACCTTCTCGCCCGTCGAGGCCACCATGACCTCTTTCACCATATCGTGCCCGTAATTCCAATGTCCGCAGATATACGTTCCATGTTTTTCGACATCTACCCAGCCGTTCCACATGACCTGATGAGCAAAAAATGCGTCTTTGGGAACGCGCATGGCATCTACAACGCCGCTGCGACGGTAGTTTTCCGCTCCACGCCAATGCGAGTTCACT
The DNA here is from genome assembly GCA_031263685.1 of Dysgonamonadaceae bacterium. Taxonomy (GTDB): domain Bacteria; phylum Bacteroidota; class Bacteroidia; order Bacteroidales; family Azobacteroidaceae; genus JAISFI01. The sequence continues at coordinate 6,864 of JAISFI010000212.1, forward strand.
TCGTGGAATTGAATTTTCAATCCGCCACTGCTCACCCGTTTTCCCGTTCCGGGACGCACGCGGTAGTAATCCCACCAGCGCGTGATCAGTTCTTTGAAAAACGAGTCCTGATTGCGATTGTAAGAGCGGGCGTCCACATTCGTTTGAATGGTGTTGGTAACGGTCGAGCGATAGTATCTGGAACCTTCACCATCCTTGTGATAAGGATAGGAATCGTCATCCCAATACCAGCGCAGCGCCTCGTCGCGGCAATATTCGGTGGCAAAAAGCGGGTGTTTCGCGCTTTTGTTGATGTAAAGCATTTCGCCGCCCCACTCGGCAATTTTACTGTCGAGCATCTCGCGCGAACCGATCGCACGGCCGCCATAAGGGTCGTAGCGGTCGCGCACAGCCTTGAGTTCCGCTATATGCTCCTCCGAGATAGACTCGTTTCCGCCTTCGTAGAAAATAACGCTCGGACTGTTCCGGTTGTAGATGATGGCGTCGCGCATCACGGCGACACGGTGCTCCCAGCGGCGACCTTCTACGTCTTTTTCGGAATCGCCGGCCGGCATCAGTTGGATTAGTCCCACGCG
>JAISFI010000239.1 GCA_031263685.1 Dysgonamonadaceae bacterium
AGTTGCCGGCGGCGGTGCAAAGAAATTTTACGCAAGTCCTGTTCATGACAGGGAAATCAGTCTTGACGGCTTAACAAAAGCCATTGAGAAAACAAGTACGGTCAATGGTGCAGACATTCGCGCGGTACTCTATGCCATGGTCGAAGAAGCCGTAGGCGGCCTGTCGGACGGTAGAATTATTCGTTTGGGCGACTTGGGCAGTCTTCGCATTACACTCAGCAGCGAAGGCAAAAATACCGCCGAAGAAGTTACGGCAAGCGCTGTAAAGAAAGCAGGCGTAATTTTTACTCCAGGGCAGAAATTGCAGGAAATGCTCCAAAGCGCGAAATTTACAAAGGTATAAGCGAACATTTTTTCTATTTGCGCAAGTGTATAAGAATGACTGCGCAGTCGATTTTTTTCGCTGCGCAGTCATTCTTTTTTCCTGCGCAGCCGTTGATAATTTCCTGCGCAGGCAATTTTTTTTCCTGCGCAGGTATTTTTTTTCGTTGCGCAGCTATTTCGAAAGCATGGAACTCATTTAATTTTTTTCCCATTATACAGTTCTTCATTCAATCAATATTCCTGCTCATTATGGTCTCCATTACGATGATTGAAAGGATTTTGCTGCAACAGCATCCGGAACGGATGCAATCTGGGTAGCCCGAACGTTTTAACGTCGGGTGTATTACGACGTAGAAGCAGAGCGGCGAAGCCCCGAAATATTTTATCCGATGAACGGATTCGATTTGATTCGATTCATGCGATGTACATAAAAATATTTCGGGGCTTCGCCGCTCTGCTATAATATCGCACATATACCCGACGTTAAAAACGTTCGGGCTACCTATATGCAATCCGTTCCGGATTTGCTTGCGCCGAAACCGGACGTTTCACTTAAGGCTACCGAGATAAAATCCGTTCCGGATTCAGGCTACCCAGATAGCATCCGTTCCGGACTTTGTTGCAAGGGATAGACGCCTACCGGCGTCAACTTGCAGTGTACAAAAAATCCTGCGTAACATCAGTTACTTATTGTAAATCTGCCTCGTAAAAAGCCGTCAATATTTTAGGATATGATTTTTTTTACTACCTTTGCTAGCCGTCGTTGTAAATTTTAGCGTGCAATACACTGACAATAAGCAAAGTATTTACTTTTCGGGCGCTTTAACATCACGTACGAAAACAAATATAACCAGCAAGTTTAATCGCTTTGCTGCCCGGTATCGAAAGAAAAAAAACTATATATAAATGATAAACAAATGGAATTATCAATCCCCAACACCCGAACAAATACATAAAAGAGACGAGTTGGCCGAAGTGCTCAAACTCAGTCCTACTTTATGCCTTCTGTTAGTTCAAAGGGGGATTTCTTCTGTGGAAGAAGCTCAGCATTTTTTACGTCCGAATCTAAACAACCTGCATGATCCGTTTTTGATGCCGGACATGGATCGGGCAATTGTTCGCCTCAATCGGGCGTTGGGCAACAAAGAACGGATTCTCATCTATGGCGACTATGATGTGGATGGAACGACTGCCGTCGCCCTGGTGTATAAATTTCTGGAACAAAACTCGTGGAGTCCAAACCTGGATTACTATATTCCGGATAGATATGATGAAGGATACGGTGTTTCGTACAAAGGCATTGACTATGCTGTAGCAACCGGCGTCAGCCTCATTATCTCCCTGGATTGCGGCATCAAAGCCGTAGAAAAAGTAGAGTATGCCAAATCCAAAGGCATTGACTTCATTATCTGCGACCACCACATGCCGGACAAAATACTTCCCGATGCCGTAGCCGTGCTGGATGCGAAAAGAACGGATTCCCAATATCCATATGAACATCTCTCCGGATGTGGAGTTGGATTCAAATTCATGCAAGCTTTTGCCATCAGCAACAGTATTCCTTTTGCCCGGTTGAGGCATTTATTGGATTTAGTTGCCGTGAGTATTGCTTCCGACATTGTGCCCATTACCGGCGAAAACCGGATATTGGCATACGCTGGACTGAATCAGTTGAATTACAGTCCCAGTAACGGGATCAAAGGCATCCTGGATGTATGCGGTCTGACCGGAAAAGAGATAAGCGTGAGCGACATCGTTTTCAAGATAGGTCCCAGAATCAACGCTTCGGGCAGGATGATGAAGGGGAAAGAAGCCGTCGATTTGATGCTCTCCAAAGACATGGTTTTTGCTAAAGAAAAAAGCGAAAATATCGACCAGTACAACGACGACCGCCGGGAACTGGATAAAAAAATCACCGACGAAGCCATTGCCGAACTGGAACAATACGAAAACCTGCAGGAACAGAGGACAATTATCATCTTTAACAAAGAATGGCACAAAGGAGTTATCGGGATTGTTGCTTCGCGGCTGACAGAGAAATATTACAAACCGTCGATCGTGATGACATTGTCTAACGGGATGATCACCGGATCGGCAAGGTCTGTCACCGGATTTGATATTTACAAGGCGATTGAATCCTGTAAAGATATACTGGAAAATTTCGGCGGACATACTTATGCTGCCGGACTTACCGTGCGTCAAGAAAATCTGGAACTTTTCAAGCAACGGCTGGAACTGTTCGCCCAACAGAATCTGGACACAGAACAGATGACGCCTACGCTGGATATTGATATGGAATTAACACTCGGCCAAATCAACCAAAAACTGTTCAACGAATTAAAAACACTGAATCCTCATGGGCCGGATAACCAAAAACCGGTATTTGTATCACACAATGTCCGGGATGCGGGAACCAGCCGTTTAGTCGGCAAAAATATGGAGCACCTCAAATTAAGCCTCATAGACGAAACTGTGAGAAGTTCCGTTCCGGCTATCGCTTTCGGAATGTATCAATTCGGAAAAGAAATTTTGTCTGGCGCTCCTTTCGACATCTGTTACACGATAGAGGAGAACACGTACAATGGAAATACAACGATTCAATTGATGATTCGGGATATAAAGATGAGATAAAAGACGCAAAAAAGGTGACCGTCTTCCATGACATATTGAAAAAATATTGGGGATATGACCAATTCCGACCCTTACAGGAAGACATCATTACCTCTATTGCTCAAGGAAAAGACACCCTGGGGTTAATGCCTACGGGAGGCGGAAAATCCATTACCTTTCAAGTACCGGCCATGTCGATGGAAGGAACATGCGTGGTCATCACACCGTTAATTGCTTTGATGAAAGACCAGGTCGACAATCTCAAAAAACTGGGTATCAGAGCGGCGGCGGTCTATTCCGGCATGAGTCGACAGGAAATCATTGTTACGCTGGAAAATTGCATCTTCGGAGATTTTAAATTCCTGTATATCTCTCCAGAACGTTTGTGGACAGACCTTTTCCAAGCCAAGCTGCAATACTTGAAAGTTTCGCTATTGGTGGTAGATGAATCACATTGCATCTCGCAGTGGGGATACGATTTCCGTCCGTCGTACCTGCGGATTGCCGAAATTCGCAAACAGTTGCCCAATGTTCCGGTACTGGCGCTTACGGCTACGGCTACGCTCAGCGTTATCGACGACATCCAACAGCGCTTGCAGTTTCGGGAGAAAAACGTTTTCCGGAAAAGTTTTGAACGGAAAAACCTGGTTTATGTTGTTCGGCAAACGGAAGACAAAATCTACGAAATGAAAAACATCCTGGACAAGATACCGGGTACCGCCCTGGTATATGTCCGCAGCCGGAAAAGGACGAAAGAACTGGCCACCGAACTGGTTACTCACGGTATCAACGCCGATTATTTCCACGCAGGCCTGCACTCGGAAGAAAAAATCCGCAAACAAAATTTGTGGAAATCGGGAGATTGTCGCGTCATTGTCTGCACCAACGCTTTTGGAATGGGCATCGACAAACCGGACGTAAGGGTGGTGATTCATTACGAAATGCCCAGCTCTGCGGAAGAGTATTATCAGGAAGCCGGACGTGCCGGAAGGGATGAGAAACGCGCTTATGCCGTCGCACTCTATTCCAACATCGACAAATCCAAACTCAGAAAACGCATCAGCGACGAATTTCCGGAGAAAGAGTTTATCAAAGATGTATATGAAAAATTGTCCTATTTCTTTCAGGTAGCTGTTGGTTCCGGTTTTCAAAGCGTGTACGACTTCAACATCGACACTTTTTGTTCGACATTCAAATACAACATTACCCAGACACATCATGCACTGAAAATTCTCGAACTGTCCAATTACATAGAATATACAGACGAAGTGGACAACCGTTCCCGGCTGATGTTCCTGATACAGCGCGACGAGATGTACAAACTGGATCCATTCGACGGGAAGACCGAAGAACTGATACAAATCACCCTGCGTTCTTATACCGGACTTTTCTCGGATTACGCTTATATCAGCGAAGATACATTGGCGACTCGAACCGGTCTTAGCGCTCAACAGGTGTACGAAACGTTGAAAAGATTATCGTCCATGCACATTGTCCATTATATTCCTGCGAAAAAAGCGCCTTTCATCACTTATACGCAACGCAGGGAAGAACTCCGCTGTGTTCAGATTCCTGCTGCTGTTTATGAAGAAAGGAAAAAACGCCTCACGGAACGCATCGAAAGTATTATTGTCTACGGAAGCAGTCTGACCGTGTGCCGCAGCCGTATGTTATTGAACTATTTCGGAGAAAAAGAGGCGAACGACTGCGAACAGTGTGATGTGTGCCTGTCCAGGAAAAAACGGGACCTCAGCCTTACGCACCGACAGATTTCCGACTGGGCGCTGAACAGGATACAGGACAGTCCGTTGCAAGTCAAATCGCTCATCAAAGAAACTTCTTTTCCGGCAGAACAGGTATTGGAAGTGATTCGTGACTTGGCCGATCGGGGAAAGCTCCGGATTGAAGGGACGAGTATTAAAAAACAATCTTAATGCCGGTCAACCCGGAGACCTTCGTTTCTATTTCGCACTTACTGTCTTATACTTCACACGGTTTCCACTCTTTTATCTCACAATTTAAACCACACGCAGTACAACCTCAACAGCCTTTAACCATGGTGATGTAAATCGAACCGTTATTTCTCCAGTTTCGCATGACTGATGCCAATTTCAAGGAATACAAAAATCGCTATATGCAAAACCGGGAGCTAACTGATTTCTGGGAGAATCTGAAAGAAGGTTATGATGCATTTATGCTGGGACATAAAGCCTTAAAAGTGAAAGCGGATGCAAAGGGCGATTATTTGTTTGAATAGTTAGCACCGTCCAGTCTAAAACGAAGTCCATTACCGGTACGTTCAGGGTAATTAGGGTCTGCTGAGAAACTCGGAAAATATTGCGTAATTTACAAGAATTTCATGTACTTTTGCACGCAAAATTAAGAACATTTTTACAATAGGGTATTCTAACATTTATGAATCATGAAAAAAATAACTTATCTGTTTTCTTTTTTACTGTTGACAATCATCCATTTGTCCGCTCAAACACAAAAGCCGGATACAAAATGGTTTGAAGAAGCGCGTTTCGGAATGTTTGTACATTTTGGCGCATACAGCGTGTTGGGCAGCGGCGAATGGGTGATGGACAGTCGCCCCATACAAGCCCACAGTTATAAACGATTGCAACATTTATTCAATCCGCAGGCTTTCGATGCCAAAGAATGGGTGAAAATTGCTAAAGATGCCGGTATGAAATACATCACGCTGACTTCGCGCCATCACGACGGATTCAGCAATTGGGATACTAAGCAGTCGGACTGGAATATCATGCACACGCCTTACGGTAAAGACCTGATCAAACAATTGGCAGACGCCTGTCATCAGGAAGGCATCAAACTGTCGCTTTATTATTCCCTGCTGGACTGGATGCGTTCCGATTATCAGTATGAAACCGGTCGTACCGGCCAACGTGCGGGCAGAACGGAAAAAAGCGACTGGAACGCCTACATCCAGTTCATGAAAGCGCAATTGACCGAGTTGCTGACTCAGTACGGCCCGATCGCCGCCATCTGGTTTGACGGGCATTGGGATCAAACTTCCGATCAAAACCGAACTTCGCACGAAACGGCGGTCGACTGGCATTATCCGGAAATTTATGCACTCATTCATCGCCTGCAACCGGAATGTTTAGTCGCAAATAATCACCACCTGCCTCCCATGCCGGGAGAGGATTTTCAAATATTTGAGCGGGATGTGCCCGGAGAAAACAAATCCGGATTCAGCGGCCAGGATGTTTCCCGTCTTCCTTTAGAAACTTGCGAAACATTGAATAAGAGTTGGGGATTTTCTATTACGGACGATAAATTCAAGTCGGAAAAAGAACTGCTTCACCTGCTTATCCGCACTGCCGGAACGGGCGCTAATCTGCTCCTGAACGTCGGCCCCATGCCCAACGGGAAGATTCAGCCCGAATGTGTGGAGCGTCTGCAACAAATGGGAGCATGGATGGATCAATACGGTTATACTATCTACGGAACGAAACAAGGCATTGTTTCTCCGCAGACTTGGGGTGTCAGTACCTGCAAAGGAAATGTCCAGTACATTCATTTACTCGACAACAGTCTTTCAACGCTTACACTTTCCATTCCTCATATAAAATCGGCTAAGTGGCTCAATGTAAGCACGCCACTGGTTTGGAAAAAGAATAAAAAAACAGGAGATGTCACTTTTACCTTCTCCGGAGCACTGGATGAGATCGATTCGATCATTGAAGTAACAACAAAATAGACAGATACATTAGTCCATCAAATACATTAATCTATCAAAAAATGCAGCCTGTTTTGTAAATTCACCTCAGCCATACCGCCATCCATATCCAGGTATATCAAATTCATATCCGGGTAATATTTCTTTAAGCGTTTCTCGATTCCTTTTGCCACGATATGGTTGGCGATACATCCGAAAGGCTGCATGCAAACTACCCGGTTGATTCCGTTACGGGCATAAACGGCAACTTCTGCCGCGATCGACCAGCCTTCGCCGAATTGATTCGACAAGTCTAAGATCTCGGAGGCATATTGCGCTTTCGTGTAGATGGATTCCGACGGACGATAGAATCGATACGCCTGCATCACCCGCTCCGTAGCACGTATCCGGACATTCATATACGCCCAGCACAACGGACTCAGGAAGCGTTGCATCAGGCGATTCTTTTCCAGACCATTCTCAATGTTGACTTGCGCATTGACAAAATACTGCATAAAAAAATCGAGTACCGGCGGCATTACAACCTCTACTCCGTTAGAACGCAACCAGTCGGACATATAGGCCTGACCGTAGTTGTTGTATTTCACGTAAATCTCTCCCACCAGTCCGACTTTCGTAAACGTTTTGTCGTAAACCGGAATCGTATTGAAATCGGCCACCGCCTGTTCCAACAGTTTGAGCAGTTGCCGGGAATTATTTCTGCTCACCGCTTCGACGCCGCATTGCATGTAAAAATCAAACACTTCCTGCGTTTTTCCTGCTGTCTTTTCTTTTACGGCGGTCGAATGATACATCTGCTGCAAGGCATCGGCATACAACAGCGTGTACACGAGTATGTCGGCGATTTTAAGAAATGGAAATTTGAACGCTTCCTGTTCATTCTGATACACCTTACCCGTGGCAATGGCCACCACCGGAATGTCGGAAAAACCGGCATGTTGCAATCCCATTTTTATCTGCGACAGATAGTTGGTTGCCCGGCATTGCCCGCCGGTTTGCGTAATAGAGACTACAATATCTTTCAAATCATATTTTCCGGATTGTAAAGCGTTAATAATATCGCCCAATATCAAAGTCAGCGGATAACAAACTTCGTTGTGCCCGTATTTCAGACCGGCATCGACAGAAGCTTTGGTCGTCTTCGGTAAATTCACGACCCTGTATCCGGCCAGAGCGCCGATTGCCGGAATAAAAGGCGATAAAAAATCGGTAAACCAGGGCGTAAGGATGGTTTTTTGCCGATCTTGAGAAGTGTACCCTCGCCCGTAACCTTTATATATGTGCACACCCGGATTGTTCATCTTTTCTCCGTTTGCCTTCAACGATTCGATGAGCGAACGCAGCCGCAGGCGGATAGAGCCGGGTGCAACAATCTCGTCAATGCGCAGCACGGTATGATTTTTCCCAGCTTGTTTCAAAACCTCGCCCACCTCTGTCATAAAAAACGAATCCGGTCCGCAGCCGAAAGAATTAAGCTGAATCAGTTGTACGTTTTGCGGCAAATTTGCCACCGCCATCGCCGCCTGCACCACCCGGTTAGGGTACGACCATTGGGAAACGATATTCAAGCGGGCAAATTCGTCACTTTCTGCCGAACGAAATACATCATCCGTCAAAACCTGTGCGCCGAGATCGGAGAGTATCTGTCCCACTTTCCGGTGAACTAAGGGGTCGGTATGATAAGGCCGTCCGGCAACGATGAACACAAGTTCTCCGGATTGGATACAGCGGTCGAGTAAGGCTTTCTGCTCTTTCTGTAGCCGAATAGCGGTATTTTTCCACGCCTCCACCGCCTGCTTGAAAGCCGCCCGGAAAACCTTTTTCGGAACGCCGAGTGATGAAAAATAATTCAGACAGCCCTGTTGCAGTATTTTTATATCATGAAAGGAGATAACCGGTTTATCGAACGCTATGCCGTATTGCTCCTCCGGCTCCATAGAACTGCGAACAACATCCGGATAACCGCTCACTACCGGACAGTTATATGAATTGGACGTATGTTCCCGTTCTTTTTCTTCTTTGATCACCATCGGATAAAAAATCCGATCGACACCTTGCGCAACCAGGGAAAGAATATGCCCATGCACCAGTTTGGCCGGAAAACAAATATTGTCGGACATCACGCTGCCCACTCCTTTTTGATAAAGTGAAAACGTCGATTCGGGAGAAAGCGACACTTGGAAACCACATCCGGTGAAAAGCGTATGCCAAAACGGATGATTCTCGAACATGTTCAGCACGCGCGGAATACCGACCGTTTGGGAAGGCAATGGGGAAGGCAATAACTGTTTCCGTTCTTTATTTTCTGCCGTATCTTTTCCGAAAAGAACTTCGTTCTTCCAGTCAAAAGCGTTGAATCCCTTTTGAGGCGCGGCGGTATTTTTATTACAGAAGACTTTTTCACACTTGTTTCCAGCATAACAGTTGTTTCCATTGGCAAATTGAAAGCGCAATACGGAACACTGGTTACTGCATCCTTTGCACTGCAATTCTTTCGAAGGAATCGCATGGACATCCGGCAAGGCTTCCCGTCCCGTAAATCCGGTTGCCGGCTTGCCCTGTGCTTCCCATGTCCGTTGAGCGTACAGCGCGGCGCCTAAAGCGCCCATCAATTCGGGATGATCGGTCGAACTCACCGATTTGCCGGACAGTAATTCCAGGGCGCGGTAAACGGCATCGTTCCGGAAAGCGCCTCCCTGCACAACAATATGCTCGCCCAACTGATTCAGATTGACTATTTTCAATACCTTAAAAAGACAGTTTTTCACGACGGAATACGCCAGTCCGGCAGCAATATCTTCCAGTCCGACATTCTCCCGCAACGACTGCTTCACCTTGGAGTTCATGAACACCGTACAGCGAGTACCCAAATCGCTCGGATGTTTCGACAAACAAGCAGCGCGGGTAAATTCCGGCAACGAGAGATTCATGGTAGCTGCAAAATTTTGCAGAAATGAGCCGCAACCGGATGAACAGGCTTCGTTCAGTTCAATGTTGGAGATAAGCCTTTCTTGGATAAAAATAGACTTCATATCCTGTCCGCCGATGTCGAGGATAAAAGAAACATCCGGATCAACATATTGTGCTCCAAAGAGATGCGCCATTGTTTCCACAATTCCGTAGTCGAGATTTAGCGCCGACTTGATCAAGTCTTCGCCATAGCCGGTGGCCGCAGAAGAGAGAAAACGGAACGAAACGCCTTTTTCCTGCATTTCGGCGTAAAAATGATGCAATCCTTCGACAATCTTTTTCAACGGATTTCCTTCATTGCCGGCGTAATATTGATAGACGACGCTTGCCTCTTCGTCCATAATCAGCATTTTGGTAGTAGTCGAGCCGGAATCTATTCCCAGGAAACAGTTTAACGATTCTCCGCAGGCAGATTCGATGTTGTTCTCCGGTTTTATTTTTAGGGGCTTTACTTTTCGATGCCGTTTCCAGTCCCGGTAATCTGTTTCATCCCGGAATAAGGGAGGAAGCGTGTCTTTACACGGTTGTGCGACCGTTGTACGCAGACCGGCAATCAACATCCGAATATCCTGTGCCGGCTGTTCTTCGGGTTGATGCAAAGCCGTTCCCCACGCCGGGAAAAACTCGCTGTTTTCGGGCAAAACCAATGCTTCGGTATGGAGACCCAATACGTTGCCGAAAACATTCCGTAAGGCCGGAAGAAAAGTGAACGGTCCTCCGGTGCAGATAATTTTTGGCTGAACGGAGCATCCTCTCGCCAAAGCCGTAATACACTGCAAGGCCACTGCCTGAAGAATCGAAATGGAAACGTCGGCAACAGGGATATTCCGGGAAAGCAGATTTTGCACGTCCGTTTTGGCAAATACCCCACAACGGGAAGCAATCGGATATATCGTTTCGTATTGCAGGGCTTGGCGACCTAATTCTTCTACCGGGACGTTCATCAAATCAGCCATTTGGTCGATAAAAGCGCCCGTTCCACCGGCACAGCTACCGTTCATGCGGATGTCCGGTTGTCGATTCGGGTCGAAGAATACCATTTTAGCATCCTCACCACCCAAGTCGATCATTGTTCGGGTATCGGGATGCAGCCGCTTGATGACTTCGATGGAAGCGACCACCTCCTGTATAAACGGGATGCCAACACGCTCGGCAATGCCCATGCCCACCGATCCGGTGATGCCTGTCGAAAATGCTGCATCGGGAAATTGCCGGGCAATTGTACTTAACTCTTCTATCAACAGGGCGTTGGTATGAGCTTTGTGCCGGCGGTAAGTTTTGTAGATAATGTCGTTTGCCGGGTTTAAAACAACTATTTTCAGTGTGGTGGAACCAATGTCTATCCCTATCCTGCAAGTATTTGTTGGTGTCATAGCGAATTTGTTGTTTGAACTGATGCTGATTTTAACGGTATTGCCAAAGAAATCAAGGTTTCAAGGCGGCTGTAATAAAGTGAATAACTAATTTTTTATGTCGTTGCAATACAGCATGATAGTCGGCAGATGAAATATTAGCCACCTTAATCACAATCCCTTCAAGTATGAAGGGAAATACGGCCAGCGATATGACGTTCAGACAAAAATCAATAGAAGAAATTTCCTTGATATTTCCTTTTTTTACCTCTACAGCTAATTTTTCCGTAATTTTCACGAATATTTCTTCCGGCTCATGTTTTTTTACGAGCGCTATTAAATGTTCTGAATTGTGATTCAATTCATTGAGAATGAAAATAGGAATTTGAGGATATTCCGGCAATATTTCATAATAAGCGTTTATCCACGATTCCAGCATTTCGGAAAAAGACAGGTCGGAATTTAAAATGGAGAAAACCCGATTCACCAATATGTCGAATGCCTCATCAAAAATCTGTTCAAAAAGTTTGTTTTTAGATTGAAAGTAATATTTTACGTGGGCAATGTTCGTATCCGAAGCGGTTGCAATATCGCGGATGCTGGTGCCGTTGTAACCATGTTGCACAAACAGTTCGCGGGATGCGTTCAGTATCCTGTCCTTTACATCTAATGTGTGTTGTTTTTTGGCCATGTGGCTGAATTTTAATTTTCGGCAAAGTTAAACATTCGTTTAAATATGGACAAGCGATTTTTTGATTATTATGTGAAATGTCAAAAAAATCTCACCGAATATTTTGTTTTTCAATTTTTTGCATTACTTTTGCGCCAAACTTTTTAAAAGTGAAAAGAGAAAAACGAAAAGTGAAAAGTTTTTATTTATGATAGTTGTGGA
>JAISFI010000043.1 GCA_031263685.1 Dysgonamonadaceae bacterium
GGATGCTGTAAGGTTGCCTTGCCGGTGGTGTAAATGGAAATGTTTTTCCAGATGCCGGTGTTGCGGTCGCGTACGCCGTCGAGGAAAGTGAAATCCCAGCCGACAGTCATCAGCATGGACACATTTTTGCCGATTTCGCCGTTGCCACCGTTCTGAAATTCGTCCGAAGCGCCAAAGCTTTTTCCGCCTTTGGGCATCACCGTTCCGGGAAAATCGACGGGATAGACTTTGATTGCCAGCACATTTTCCTCGTCAAGGCGGATATAATCCGTAATGTCGATTTTGTCCTGCACGAACATTCCCGCGATATTTCCGACCATTGAGCCGTTGAGCCAGATTTCGGCGCGGTAGTTGATTCCGTCCACTTGCAACCAGATTTTTCTGCCTGCCTGTGCATCTTTGGATAAATCGAATGACGTGCGGAACCAGTACGTATAAAAATCGCGTCCGGCGTGGTGAATGTCGGGAATCAGTCCGCTTTCGAGTTTGTTGTTCAAGCCGAAATAGGGTTCGGGATAAACGCCGTTGTAAACCAGTGAACGGAGTACGGTTCCGGGAACGACGGCGGGAAGCCAGCCGTTTTCGGTAAAGGCGGAAGTGGAAATCTTTTCGGCTTTTTCGGACAGCTCGCCGGCTTTTTTCATCGTCCAAGTGAAATTGCCGTTGTGGACTTCTTTGGAGGATAATATCTGCTCAAAATTGCGTTCCTGCAAAACGTTTTGTGAGAAGACTGCCGCAAGATTGCAGCAAAGAAAGAGAAATGAGATGATTCTGTTCATGTTATTTTCTAATATTGAATTAAACAATAAGTTGTTGTTTCGAGATTCCATACAATTTCGTCGCTGTATTCCGTTTGATTCTTCATGGCAACGACACGGATTTGGTTTTTGCCTTCGGCAAGTTCAATGTCGTTCCACCGGAAGCATCCGGATTGTACCTCTGCGAAGCGTTTTATTCCTTTTGAAACCGTATTTACAAATAATTCTACCGAATCGCAGTTGGAATAGACAACTACCGGCGTTACCGGTTCCGTGCGTTCGGTAAACCTTCGACTTGCGATGTACAATACGGGGCTGTTACTCCAGTTGGCTTTGTAGGCAAAATAGCTATCCTTCTTCACTTGGCGGTCGTAGGTAACGATGCCTTTGTCGTTTATACCGGCACGGTCGCCTTCGCTGCGGCTGTCAGAAGCAAAATCGAACATGTTCCACAGGAAAGCGCCCCAGACAAAATCGCATGTAGAAAAATCGGCGAGCGCCTGCTCGTGCACTTTCGCCTGATATTCTTCGGGATGGAAAGCGCCGCGGTTGGTGACCGGTTTTGCCGGATTTGTTTCGTGATGAAAGATGCTTCCGCCTGCACCGTATTCCGAAATTGCCGTCGGGCGGATTTCATCGTTTTTGAAAGACGTTAATTTAGAACGGAAAGAAGTCGAGTCGGCATACCAGCCCGGATAGTAGTTCCACGCAAAAAGGTCGGAATCCCAACCGCGAGCCGTCGTGTGATTGGTGGCTTGAACGGTCAGGCGTGCAGCATCTTCGGCGTGAGCCAGACGGTTTAATTCCGGCATCAATACGAGCATACGTGCGTCGTACTGCGCTTTGACTTCGTTTTGCAGTCCCCAGAAAAATATTGAGGGGCGGTTGTATTGCTGACGAATCAGTTCACGCAACTGCTGTTTCGTAACTTCGTCGAAAGTGGCGGCAGTTCCCGGACGGTCCACCAGCGGCAGTTCCGTCCAAACCACCAGGCCGTACCGGTCGCACAAATCGTAGAAATACGGGTCGTGCGGATAGTGGGCGAGGCGTATGGCATTGGCGCCCATGTCGTATATCATTCCGAAGTCTTCGTCGTGTTCGTTGCGGGTAAGGGCAGTTCCCTTGTTGTATCTGTCTTGATGGCGATTTACGCCTCGCAGGGGATAGCGGTTTCCATTCAGGAAAAATCCGTCTTTGGTTACGGAAAAATACCGGAAACCCACATATTCGCTAATAGAGTCGCGTACCTTGCCGTTTTCCCTGACTTTCAAATCGACGCGGTAACGGTAAGGGTCGGCCTTGCCGTTCCACAAACGGGGATTTGCAACATGCAGCGTTTCCGTAAACCGGTAAGAATCATCGGGCTGTATGATTACTGTCCTACTGACGGACCGGAGCGTTTCTCCATCCGAATACATCGTATTTTCACTGAAAACAGGATTTGGAAGGGCGGCAATAGCTTCGAAACGGTCGGGATTCCGCAATGCGCCTTCGATAGTAAGGGTTTTCGGCAAGGAAGACCGGTTGACGATGGTCGCTTTTATCTCCAAATCGGCGGCGGTTTCGCTCACCTGCGACGGGCTTAAATACAGTCCCGAAGAGCCGTTGTCCAGCAGGTCAATATGCTCCTGCTCCGCCACAATGAGGAAAATATTCCGGTATATGCCGCCCATAAATGAGAAATCTCCACTCAAAGGGGCTATTTCTTCCGACAAACGGTTGTCTACCTTTATGGCAATGACGTTGTTTCCGTTCGTCAATTGAGGTGTAATGTCGAAGCGGAAAGCGGTATATCCTCCTTTGTGAACGCCGACCGATTCGCCATTGACAAAACATTCGGCTTGCAGGCAGGCGCCCAGCAGTTCGAGATACAGTTTCTTGTCCTGCCACTCGTTGTTCCATGCGAATGTTTTCCGGTACCAGCCCACTGTGCGGAGGTAATCGCCGCCGCCGTCTTGAGCGTCGGCGCTGTTCCATGTGTGCGGAATGTTGACGGTCGTCCAATCGCCGTCGTTATATTCAATCGCGGCAGGCGCATCTGTTAATAGTTGATTGCGAAATTTCCAGG
>JAISFI010000062.1 GCA_031263685.1 Dysgonamonadaceae bacterium
GGGATTGGAGAAGAATCCATTATGCACCGAACTGTTGTTCAACTGAAGATCCCGAATCACCCCGTCTATTACAAACAAGGGTTGCGCTGTAGCATACAGTGAGTTTAGTCCGCGAATGAAAATGGCCGCGCCCATATCCAGGGATCCCGACCGTGTAATCGTCCGTACGCTACCTCCCAGACGCGCCTGGAAATCGGTTTCGACCGACAGAGCGGTAGAAGTGGAGAAATCTATGGCGTCGGCAGACGGGTAGGTCAGTTCGGCCTTACGTTTTACCTCCGTCAAGGTCTGTGTTGTTCCGTAACCCATCTTGAAATCTTCGGCGTAAAGTTGTATATTTACTACCGACCGTCCCACTACCGGAACTTCGCGCAAGGAATAGTCCGGCGATCCTGCTACCAATACTTCCAGCAAGGAAGGAAGCGTAATTTTATAGGCTCCTGTTTCGTCGCTGATTGCGGCAAACGGCAGTCCGGCGACTTTGATTTGCGCACCTTCCAGCGGCAACCCGGTAGCTGCATCGGTCACGATACCGGAAACCTGAAATTCCGCGCTGCGCTTCTCGAACAAATTGACGCGAATGATATTGATTTCATTCCAGTTTTTTTCCTGAGCCGGCAAGTTCCCTGTCGAAAGCAGTACACTCATCATCACTGCTGCCAACCGCAGGGTGAATTTATCTGCGAATTTATCTGTGAATTTATAATTTTTCATCTGTAAATAATTTGTAATTTAACCATTGCATTAACGTACCGGTTCCAATAACAGGTAATCAATTGCCATATTATTCCTGTATCCTTCCCGTGTTTCGGCGGTAGTAACGCGACTATAAATTTTCAACTGAATGGTGTTGTATTCTTCTTTGACATTCGCGTAGGGAAAGGTGAAATTTTCTCTCAACAGCATTTTCGTTATCTGCACCGTATCTGTTGTGTTCTCGGCAGGCGCTATTCCGGTGGCCGGCGCGCCAATCAGGGAACTCCATTTCCATCTCGTTTTGTCCGGCTGCAAGCTGGTACGGTCTACTTGCTGAATGTCGTAGCGTATCCTTGTTCTTTCCGTCCTGTTTCCCGGATAGATCTCGCTCATCGGCACAAAAACGCAGTAGATGTCGTATGCGCCGGCCAATGTGTTCGGTATCTCGAAAGAAGCAAAAGGATACTGACTTCCCCTGGCCTGAACGTCTAAGCAACCTGAGTTGGAAATATGCGGATTATCAAGCAAATAACGGGTATAAGAAGTGGCCGTTGTTGATGGCGGAAGTGTCCTGCCAAACGGGGCTTCCGCCTCTACTTGAATCGGTCGTTGCCAGGATTCCCACGCATGATGAGTTAAGCGGTCGGTACGGTAAACCACTCCGTTACTCGCTTCTACTTTTTCGGTGCGAGTACCTGCGAACAAATAGGATGGATCATAGAAAACGCCCTGTCTGGTCGAAAGCAGCGAATCTGTTACACCCAATGTGGCGGGATTGTCCAGCCGTCCACGGAAAACCAAGTCCTGCACAATGGCGTATTGTGTATTGATGCGTTGTAAGGAATCCGGGTTTTCGAGGACATTAGATGCAAAATAGGGGGAAATCCGCCGGTATGCTTCTTCCCAAGCGGTATTCGTAGGCAATATCATCGTATAAAGACTGTCTTCATTGCCAAGGTAACCGATGCCTCTCTCGTATCTGGTGTTCCATATTATATTGGATTCGTAGAATATGGAGTCATAGACCGGCATCCCATTCTCATAATCGATCACGGTAGAACTGCTGCGTACAAATTCCCGGATGTCAAAAGCATAGAGAAAATTCCGGATGGAATCCATTTCTGGCTCCATCAGGTGTTCCCAAATACTGGGAATAACAGGCACCAAGTCTGCGATGACGTGCACAATGCCGTTTTTCGCCGCCAAGTTTTTGGTCGTTAACTTTTTGCCATGCAGAAAATAATCGTCGCCAAGCTGTTGAAAAGAGAGTTTCTTTCCGTTTTCCATATAGATGATTTCGTTCAATGCGCCGGAAGCGCTATTCACAAAACGGGCGACATGGTTTTTCACGATTTTCAGTACCAAATCTCTGTTGCTCGCGTCTACCTGCTGTAAGGCGCTGTTGGTCGGCGCCCAAACCGTATACGACTGGTCGCTCGACAGGATCTGATCGTAGCCCGTTTGCTTCAGGAAAGAAACAAAAATGCTTAGATCGGCCTGGCTTTCGAGGGTTTCCATCAAGCTGGCATTGGAAACAATCGATTCATCTACTTGATAATGCGAATCGAACTGGTCATTACAGGATTGCAAGCCAATGAGCGTAAGGAACAGGCACGCAAGAAGTCTCACATGGGACAGTATATGCATATTGTTCACAGGCCGCCCAGCGTCATTGCGAGGGCAATAGCCCGAAGCAATCCAAGATGTTAGCTGTATTTGGATTGCTTCGCTACGCTCGCAATGACGACGCACAAAGCTATACAGCGTACAGTATATATGCTTAAAACCGGATGCTATGTTTTTAAAATTAGATAAATGCTTCATATCTTTTTTCAGTTTTTTTTGATGATTAATCCTGTCCTTCCTGTTCCCAATAAGTGTTGGGTACAAATTCAATATAATCGAGATGGAACTGACGGGTAGTCAATTCTTCGACCGATTTGATGCGCAAGGTATGCGGTTTAGCCTCCGTAAACGTTTCGATAGTTACCACTCTGCGAAGTGATTGCGAGTTGTTGCGGAGTATGGTTTGAGAAGAATTAGTCCAAATGGAATTGGGGCCTTTCAGGTAACCTCGGTTACGCATCATCTTATCGTTTTCAATACCCGCTTCCGGTTCGCCGTCGACATCCTTTACCCAACCAATCTTCTCATTGTTTGCCTGGATAGTCATATTCAATGGAATACCACAGGGTTTATTGTCAAAATAAAGTTGCGCTACCCCTCGCTCCGGATTGGCGGTATAACCGATACGCACTTCGTAAGTACCTTTCGGTATGGGCGGCAGGTGCAAGGTAAAATCGTATTTTCCGACAAACAGAAATTCGTCGCCTTCGCAATCTGCCCAACTTGTACTGCCATTATATTGCAATTGGGTTACTTCCGTATAGGTCAAATTTTTATAATAATACTGCGGTACCACATAACCACCGGCTGAAAATTCCATGCGCAGGCGATTGGTTGCCATTTCCGGCATCAGAGATGAAATCTCCATCCGTAAGCGTCCGTTCAGGACAGATTCTTCTACATCCGCGTAAGTAAGCATCTGTTCTATTTCGTGATAATATCCGTTTTCGGCTCTCTTATCCCGATAATGCTCGTTGATGGTTATCCCACCGGTGTTGTCTGTTCTTCTGTTGAAAAGAACTTTCCCGTTCTCTATATTTGCGCTTCGCTGCACTTTCATCAAGGTATTCGGACACAAGGTCGTCAAATAATCGGCAACGATCCAGTTCGGCACATAGTAGTCGGCGCGACTGGAATTGATAAATTCACTGTAAGCCACTTCACGATCCAGGAGGTGATAGGCAACAAAGCGATTCAGACTGTTGCGCCGGTCGGTCGGATCGGTGATGTTCCTGTCTTGCGGATAGATGGCGCTATAGATGTTGTCGGCATATTGCTTCAAGCTCTCCAAATCATTGATACCGGCTGCCGCGTATGTTTCATTACTTTCTATCAATGCGGTATAACCGTATTTACAGAAAGCCGGCGTAGCATAGGTTTTCGACGCTTCATAACTGAGTTGCGACTGAACACGCTTGTCGGGATCCGGGATGGCTTCGCGGATGGCATCGTACAGGTCATTGTTGAGCGCCCGCAAGGAATCTCCTAATCCGGTCAACATCAAGGCTTCCGCAAACAGGGAAAAGCGTTCGTCGGAGGCAATCACATCGGCCAACTGTACTTTGGAATTACCCACTACCTGGCCGATGGTGTGAATCACGCCGTTGTGCACTTCCTGATCGAAGGGATAAATCACCCGTGAATTGTCGTTCACATAATAACTATAAGATCCCTCTTCCAGCTTCGCATTGATTTGGACAAAGCGGTTACTCATGGTGGGCGCTTGAATCGGTCCGTCCGGAAAGGAGGACGTCCAAAACAACTCTTCCTTTGTTTTTCCTGCAATGATATGATCCTGAACAATTTCCAGTTTTTCTTCCCGGGTCAGTTGATCAAAAGAAGTATTGCGTTCGCGGTAATACGCCTGCATCGCTGTATTATTGGGAATAAAACAGGTATAGTAGCCGTAGGCATTCAATAAATCGCCGGTTCCGGTTGCATACATCAGGTCTAAAAAGTCCGAATAATCATTGGGCGAGGCTTCCAGAAATGCGGTTACCAGCATTTCCGACTTTTTGGTGAATTGCTCATCATTGACGGTTGTGTCCTCGCACGAGACCCAGAGGCACAGCAGTGCGCACAAGCCCCATCCCAGCAAGGTACGGCAAACAGATAGCGGAATATATACATTTGAGTATTTCATATTTGTTTTATTTTTAAGATTATTTTTCATTCAAAATTGTAGATATAAAAGGGATTTCCCTGTTCCTGTTTCTTTTTCAGTGTCTCATACAATATCGCGTTAGACATCACTTCATTCTGGTGTATCGGCATATACAAGGCAGCGCGAATCGATAACTTCACCGGCAAGGCAGGGCTATACGTGTGGTTGCGAATCATGTACAGGTTGATCATTCTATCGGAATTGCCTTCTCTGCGTACCAGGCGTAACAGGTCAAACCAGCGTTTTCCTTCAAAAAGAAATTCGCGCTGGCGTTCCAGCAATACCAAATCTTTCATGTCCTGGATGTTATTTTTATAATTGTCCCACAACAATAACTCAGCCTCCGGATTGGAATGCTCATAGGTTAGATTCACCAGACGAAGGGCTTCCCGTAATTCATCTTCCGTAGCGCCGGGCTTTTCTACCAGGGCTTCTGCTTTCATCAAATATGCGTCGGATAAGCGATAGAGGATCCAGTTCGGATAGTCGCTGCCGCTATATACATACGAGCTAGTCGCTTCGCTATTTGGCTGAGAACGTCTCTCTCCTACATACTTAAAGATACGATAAGTCTTCGAGGTTGTTTGCTGGAAAGAATCTTTTTTTCGAAAATCATTTGCCGGAAATATCTCTGCGTTATCATTCAAGTAGGAAGCTGCCCTCACTTTTTCCGTTGAGGAAACGCCTTTTCCATAAAACTCTACTAATTTTTTGTTATGATTCAGAGCGTCAAATTGCAATTCAAAAATACTTTCACGGGAATTGCCCAGACAAAAAACACTAGTAAGGTTTGGAGAACCGTTGGAAGCGTTCTTGTTGGAAACGAAATAGAGTTCCGCACCGGTGAGCGATTCCTTGTCTATAACTTTATCTTCGTCAATTTCCCATTCAAGGATTCTATCACAGGCTGCGATTGCCTCTCCATATTCGAGCGCTTGCAGGGCAGGATTGGAAGCATGCCCGGAAGCTAACCAGAGGTAGATGTCGGCCATTAAAGCTCTTACTGCGTTTTTCGTAACACGTCCTTTGGTGAGAATTCTATCGCTGGGAGTAGCATTCCCCCTGGATATAACAGCATATTGCTCGGAAATCTTCAAATCGGCTATCAAAGTGTTCAGAATTTCATCTTCGCTACTGAATCCAATATTGAAATTTTCCGTATCATCGGCATAAGGTCTTACCACAAAAGGAACATCTCCATAGATGCGCACCAGATAGAAATAAGTCAGCGCACGAATGGTATAGGCTTCCGCCAAATGCACTTGCAGCCAACCTTCCGTATAATTCGGGTCTATCTCCCGGATACCGGGTGCATAGGTTAACACCGAATTACAATAGTTGATGATTTTGTAAAAAATCTCCCATTTCGCGAAATCGTTGGTAACCTGTATCGTCAGG
>JAISFI010000063.1 GCA_031263685.1 Dysgonamonadaceae bacterium
CACCCGAAAGAGTGCCGACACGAGCGTTTTGTTTGCCGGCCAATCCGGTCAGTCCGATGATCTCGTTTACCCGTTTGCTGTTCAATTCAAAGAAACTGGCGAACAGGCGTAAGGTTTCACGAATAGTCAGTTTCTCACTGAAACGGGTTTCCTGCAAGGATAAACCGATGATTTTCCGGAGTTCTTTTTCCTGTTTTTTCCAGGTTTTCCCTTGTATGAGGATTTCGCCGCTATCCGGTTTTTGTAAACCTTCCATCATCTCTACAGTTGTCGTTTTTCCGGCGCCATTGGGTCCAAGCAATGCGATAAATTCTCCAGACTGTACGGAAAACGAAATACCGCGCACAGCCTGTACATCCTTAAATGACTTGAAAATGTTTCTGACTTCAATTTGGATCATGATGAATCTTTCTAATTATTCAGCAATTTATCTATATTCTCCAAATAATCCAGAGAATCATCTATGAAGAAAGTAAGTTCCGGAATTTTACGCACTTGCATCCGAATACGCTGTCCCAGATCGAAGCGAATAGCCTTGGTATTTTCTTTGATATTATTCAATAACTCGGCGCTTTTTTCCGAGGGGAAAATACTCAAATAGGCTTTGGCTACACTTAAATCCGGACTTACCCGTACGGCGCTTACAGAAATAAGGATACCGGGCATAGATTTTGTTTGTAGCAGAAAAATATCGCCCAATTCTTTTTGAATTAATCTTCCGATTTTTTGTAATCTTTTCGTTTCCATTTTTTATTTTATTATACAACCATCCGTTCGATTACGGGTTTTTTCGAATAATTGTCAAACCGTCTCTCAGGGGCAGTATCACTTTTTCAACATTCGTATTGGCTGCAATTTTATCGTTAAAATCCTTAATACCAATTGTTTGCCGGTCGGAGTGCTGTGTTCCGTCCAATATTTTGCCATCCCACAATGTATTGTCTGCAATGATAAATCCTTGAGGTTCTACTTTGTCGAAAACCAGGTCGAAATATTCGGAGTACAGGCGTTTATCGGCGTCGATAAAAACCAGGTCGAAAGTTTCGTTCATTGTGGGAATAATCTTCAGCGCGTCTCCGATGTACAGGCGGATTCTATCCTTGAGATCCGTACGGTCGAGGTATTTACGGATAAAATCTTCCAGTTCGTCATTGATTTCTATCGTATGTATCATGGCGTTCGGCTCTAAAGCTTCGGCCATGCAGAGCGTTGCATAAGCGGTATAGGTGCCGATTTCCAGCACGCTTTGCGGGCGAATCATCCGGCAGAGCATCTTCAGGGTACGTCCCTGCAGATGTCCGGACAACATTCTCGGTCTCAGAAGATTCACATGAGCATCCCGGTTCAATTGACGCAGGAGTTCTCCTTCTTCGTCAATATGAGAGAGTATATAATCTTCTATGCTGCTCATTTTGCTTGATGAGAAAACTCCAGCGGGAAAAACTTTTTGGTGCTGTCGATAATCTTTCCGGCATTGTTGATTTCGAGGAAAGACGTACCGCCGCCTTCTCCGAAACTTCCACTCAGATAGGCAACCATATCGTCGCGATTAATCATCCCCGAATGGATTAATTTATCCAGTGCATGGAGGAAATATTCTTTTACATTATCTTCTTTGGGCTGATATTCAGCCCAAACGCCATACGAAAGAGATAGTTCCCGGGTAGTTTGCTCTCTGTAGCAGATGGCCATTACCGGCGATTTTCCTCGAAAAGCAGCCAGAAAACGGGCAGTTCTTCCCGTATAGCTGTCTGTTATAATTGCTTTTACATTTAGTTTGGTAGATGATTTGACTGCCTGTTTTGCCAGAAAAGAAGTAACATCCAAGTCATCGTCTCCGGGAGTCGGCACTTTGATGTCATTTTCCAGTAATTTGGTTTTTTCCGCTTCACGGGCAACATTTGCCATCACGCGGACGGCTTCTACCGGATATTTTCCATAAGCGGTTTCTCCGCTAAGCATCAGTGCATCCGTGCGGTAATAAATCGCGTTGGCTACATCCGTTACTTCCGCGCGGGTAGGGCGCGGGTTAGTAATCATGGAATGTAGCATTTGCGTGGCGACAATCACCGGTTTCTTGACGGCTACGCATTTGCGGATGAGAATACGCTGGATGCCGGGAATTTTTTCCTGAGCGACTTCTATCCCCAAATCTCCACGAGCGACCATGATGCCGTAGGCGGCTTTCAAAATTTCGTCGATATTGTCAACGCCTTCCTGATTTTCTATCTTGGCAATGATCTTGATCGGGCTGTTATAGGCGTCCAGTATTTGTTGTATGTCTAAGACGTCCTGCATGGAACGGACAAAGGAATGGGCAATAAAGTCAATTTTCTGTTCAATGGCAAAAAGGATATTCTTTTTGTCCTTTTCTGTCAAAGAAGGCAGATTAATGCGAACTCCGGGAACGTTGACGCTTTTCCGGCTTCCCAATTCGGCGTCATTCAGAATTTCGCAGACTAAGAGCTTGTCTTTTTTAGCGGTAACTTTCAGTTCCAGCTCTCCGTCGTCGATCAGGATGATTCCGCCGACTTGCATTTCGTTGTGGAAATTGCCATAGCTGATGCAGATACATTCGGCAGTAGTTTCCTCTTCCGGCGCTCCTTTAACTAAGACTGTATCTCCGGTTTTTAGAGAAATCGGCATCCGGGAAACGGTCGTTCTTATTTCCGGCCCCTTGGTATCCATCAAAATACCAATTCTGCGGGATACCGCTCTGGTATGATTGATAATTTGGGTGAATCCTTCTTCGTTCAGGTGAGCAGAGTTCATTCGAACTACATTCATTCCTTCATCAAACAAAGAGCGGATAAAATCTACATCGCAACGCTTGTCTGAGATGGTTGCGACAATTTTAGTATGTTTTTTTAACATAATATATGGATGTTTTTTATTGCAAAAATGATTCAATTGCCAAGCGATATGAATCCATACCAAAACCGGCAACAGTTCCTTTGCAGGCGGGGGCTATCATAGATTGACGACGAAAAGATTCACGGGCGTAAACGTTGGATATATGAACTTCTACTACCGGAGTGGAAACCGCTTTGATGGCGTCGTGCAGGGCAATTGAGGTGTGTGTATAGGCTCCTGCATTGAGTATGATACCGTCTGTTATACCGTCGACGGCAAATCCGGTTTCATGAATTTTGTCAATCAGTTTTCCTTCGATATTGGACTGATAATAAGTCAGTTCGATAGCGGGATATTGTGCCTTTAATGTGTCGAAATATGCGTCGAAAGAAGAGTTACCGTAAATATCCGGCTCCCGTTTTCCTAAAAGATTCAGGTTGGGGCCATTGATTATTTGAATCTTCATGCTTTTGTTGAATTTTTATTGTAATTTTGTCGCAAAGATAGTCATAAGTATGGGATCTACCAATAACATCAGTAAGGAATATTATAATTATTTGCGCTTGGAAAAATCTTTGTCCAACAATTCTATTGATGCTTACATGATAGATTTGGATAAATTATTACGGTTTTTAGCGGACGAAGGGAAGACTTATAATCAGGTATTATTGGATGATTTACAGCAATTTATTGCTCAACTTCGGGATATAGGCATCTGTCCCCGTTCGCAGGCGCGTATTATTTCCGGCATCAAGTCTTTTTTTCGCTTTTTGGTGTTGGACGAGTACATCAGTACTGATCCTACGGATTTGCTGGAAGCTCCGAAAATCGGCCTGAAACTTCCGGAGGTGCTGACGGTAGATGAGATAAATGCAGTTATTGCTTCGATAGATGTTTCATTGCCGGAAGGACACCGTAACCGTGCGATGCTGGAGATGCTATACAGTTGCGGGTTACGGGTTTCCGAGTTAATCACGCTGCGTTTTTCCGATTTATATCCGGATGAAGGCTTTATCCGCGTATTGGGAAAAGGCAACAAACAGCGCCTGGTACCTGTTTCGCCGGTAGCAATCCGGGAAATGCAACTCTATTTATCGGATGCAAACCGGGTTGTTCCCAAGAAAGGTTTTGAAGACACGTTGTTTCTTAGTCGACGGGGAACATCTCTTTCCCGCATCATGGTTTTTCACATCATTAAGCAGCACGCAGAAATGGCGGGAATTAAGAAGAACGTCAGCCCCCATACCTTTCGCCATTCTTTTGCCACGCATTTGCTGGAAGGCGGCGCTAATTTACGTGCAATACAGCAAATGCTTGGACATGAAAGAATTTCAACTACAGAAATTTATGTGCATTTAGACAGGGATTTCCTGAGGAGTGAATTGTTAGAACATCATCCGCGAAATAAAAAACCGGGAAATATCACATAATCCCTTTTTCTCGCAGCTTCAACTGCCATTTCCATGCGGAAAGCAAGGTATCTTCGACCGTTTCTTTTGATTTCCATCCCAATACATTATTTGCATAATCGGGATTTGCCCATACTTTTTCAATATCGCCTTCGCGACGGCCTACGATTTTGTAGTTGACTTTTACGCCGGTAGCTTTTTCAAAGGTATGGATCAGTTCCAGGACGGAAAGTCCGCGTCCAGTGCCCAGGTTGAAGATTTCTACGTCTTTATCCGATTTCTTTCGTAACATCCGTTCTACGGCAATCACGTGTGCCTTGGCAAGGTCAACAACGTTGATGTAATCGCGGATGCAAGAGCCGTCGGTCGTATCATAATCGCTTCCGAAAACACTTAATTGTTCCCGAATACCGATGGCAGTTTGTGTGAGAAATGGGATCAGGTTCTGCGGAACTCCGTTCGGTAATTCTCCAATTTCGACCGAAGGATGAGCGCCGATGGGATTGAAATATCTTAAAATAATACTTTTAACGGCAGGATTGGCATAAACGGCGTCCCGGATAATTTCTTCATTGATTTGCTTGGTGTTGCCGTAAGGAGACAGGGCGGGTTTGATAGGAGCGTTTTCATCTACGGGTAGAATATCCGGCTGACCGTAAACTGTGCAGGAAGAAGAGAATACGATGTTTTCAACGCCGTGTTCCGGCATCAATTCCAATAAATTTATCAGGGAAACCAGGTTATTTCGGTAGTAGAGTAGAGGTTTTTGTACCGATTCGCCCACTGCTTTGCTTGCTGCAAAATGAATGATGCCTTTGATGCCTTTGTTTTTTTCGAGCAAGGCCGTCAAACCTTCCTTATCGTTACAATCCAGTTTTTCAAAGACGGGACGAATCCCTGTAATGCGCTCAATACCATCTATTACTCCAGCGTTTGAATTAGATAGATTGTCAATGACAATAACTTCATACCCTGCATTTTGTAACTCAACAACGGTGTGAGACCCAATATAGCCGGCTCCGCCGGTAACAAGAATTTTTTCTTTCATGTTTTTTTTGTTTAAGCCGCAAAGTTACTAAAAAAGTGAAAAATGGAGTGTGAATAGTGAGAAAATTTTATATGTTAACTTATGTTACGCAAAAGCATCCTGCACGACCGCCTTGTATGTACATACACGATAGTGGTGTATGTACACACACAACAGTGGTGTATATAGACACACAACAGTGGTGTATATAGACACACAATAGTGGTGTATGTAGACACACAACCGGGGCGTATGTACGTACACGATAGCTGTACATGTGCATGTGCCGCGACCATGCATGATGCTCTTGCGTAGCATGAGATATTAATGCAGGTTCATTATTATACTTCGTGCGGTTTAAATTGTGAGATAAGGAGAAGAAACCGTAAACATTGTTCGGCGTTAGCTAATTCGGAACGAATGCCATATTGCTAACCCGACGTTAAAACGTTCGGGCTACCGAGATGAAATCCGTTCCGGATTCAGGTTACCCGGATAGACGACGCCGGAAGGCATCAACATGCAGTGCACAAAAATCCTGCGTAACATCAGTTAATAATTTGTTATGACGAATGGAATGCCCGTTTTTGAAATTCCTTCGGCATGAATTTCGATCTCCCTGCCAGCGGCGTTATGATAAAAGTGGACAGATGTGATTCCATTTTTATCCGTTTTTACTTCTGGATTCCAGTAAAGTGTTCTTCGGAAGTCTTTTTCTTCGGGCAACGGAATGTAACGGTAGTCGGGACTGTAAAATTCTTCTGCCCGACTGAAACCGGTAAAATAGGTGTTGCGGATTCCTTTTTGACTGTTACGCCGACGGCCGTTTTTGTTCGTATATATATAAATGTCGGTATAATCCTGTGTCAACAGCATTTCTTCCGATATCATTATCTTTTCTATTTCGCTTACCGGTATCTTAATCGACTGGCTACCGTGATCGTACCACACGGTATTTGCTACCGGAACGTTATCGACCTGATATAAAATGGGTCGTCCTTTATATCTGTAAAACTCGGTCGCTGTTGCCGTATCCATACCTATAATGGAAAAATAGGGATTCGTCCGCAATAAAAAATCCTGTACATCTTCGATGTATGATTCATTGCTGTCTATTATTTTATCGATTTCGGCGACTACATCATAGACAATATCGGCATAACGTCTTCCCAGATCTTCTTTTTTGAATTTGTTTTTTTCCGTGACTACTACTTCTTTCAGGAAGTGCGACCGGTGAGAAGCGTCGGCAGGGATTTCTTTTTCCAGTGTTAGCGTGTCGGAAGAATCGGCTGGCCGGATTTCCGGCATTTCTTTCGACGGTATTTCCGGCAAAGATTCTTCTGCCAGGGAGAGGTATTTGGGCTGCGGGCTGATGTTCCGGTCAAGGAGGATATTTTCTACGGTTTTTTTCCCGTTTTTTTGGGTTTGCAGGTTCAAATCCCAGCGACCGTACAGGTCGTCGAGGGCAAAATTAAATTTTCCGTCTTCGTCGGTCATGCATTTTCCCCTGAAGGAAAAGCCTTCGCTGTTTGTCATCCACATGGTGACGTTTATTTCTTTCAGGGGTTTGCGTTTGTAGAGGGAGAGGATGCTGCCTTCTATCAGCAACCGGTCTTCAATTCCGTGTTTTACTTCAAACGGTTCTGTTCCGCTCATTTTTTGCCATGAATATCTTCGCCAGCCTTGTACGAGCATCAGGAGGTCGAGTGCCAGTAGGTGTTTTGTATCATCGGATTCAAAATAATATGCCGGATTTTGAATGTATCCTTTCAGGTCGGACGATAGCAGGAGGTGTGTTTGGATGTTATCCAAATAAGGGCTGGCGGTCGATGTTGCAGCGTCGCGTACAGATAACGAGAAAGATGTTTCCAGTGGGTTCTTCGCACTGTCTGCTATTTCAAAATCTATGTCGATCGGAGCGTAGGGTTCATGGGATGTGCGAACAGTAGCTGTCCCTGAAACAGGTTGCTTGCCTGCATTTGCGAAAGCCAGCCGTTCGGCAAGGACTTCTCCGCGTGCATTGAAAAGCGTTATCTGGATTACTCCGGACGGAAAGGCGGTTTTAGGCAACAGGAGAGTGTATTCTCCCGAAGCATCGAACGTAAAGGTTTCGAAGGCGTACAGTTTTCCCCGGCAGGTAAAGGCGATTCCTGCGGTATCGTCCGGCAGGTCGGGCGTTTTACGAATCAGCGTTGAGATTATTTCGGGATTCAGGTTCTGGACTTGCATGCTGTATCCCGAAGACAGGGCTTTCGGCAAATCGAACGTGTATTTTTTTCCTTCGTAAACAACGGTTGCCGTGTATTTTTCCTTGTCGGGCAGAAGATTAAAGAGTCCCATTCCCTGGTGGAGGGTCGAAAATTCGGCGATTTCTTCATGCTTTGCATGATGGATCTTTCCGGCGATATCGACGCCTGTTCCTTTATCGTCCGTTGCCTTGAAGGCTACGTTGCACGGCAAGCCGGCTATCAGACTGCCGCCTTCGGGAAAGAAAGAGAGGTTTAATTTGTCTGTCTGGGGCGCTTCCTGCCGTTGATTAGGGATTCTTCTCCGGTAGTTTCTAACTGTCATTTTCCGCCTGTATTCTCCTGTTTCACCGGCTTCGTCAAAAACAGGAAAGACGCGGGAGAAGACGGTTTCTTCTCCAAAATTCAGCATTGCTTTCGTATATGCTCTTATTTCGTAGAAACCGGCATGTAGCAGGCCTTCTTTTAAGCTAAATTCTCCATGACACTGTCCAGCTTCTGCCTTGAGTTTTTTAGTTTCCACTATGTCTCCTTCGGGCGACAGGAGTTCTACATATATTACTTTGCTGAATGGGGAGGGCTGATGATTTTCGGCCAAAACAGGACTGGCTTTGAACCAGATGGTTTCGCCCAGATAATAGGCTGTGTTGTCGAAATGCAGATATACTTTTTCCTGTGGATAGAGGCGATTGAAGGTATAGATGTTTCCGGCAAATTTTGCCAGTTTTTCGGTCGCTGTTTTTTCCTGCGGAAATGCTGCCATGCAGCAGGAAAAGAGAAGTAGAAGCGGGAGATTTTTTATGTGCATGAACCGTAATTTTAGGTTATTATAAATATTTTGCAAATTTGGTGTGCAAAAAGGAATTTGGCAATGGAATTTTGTACGGAATCATGGAATTGTGTGCGGTTTTTAAAAACGACGTTTCATATTGACCGGCTTACCGTTGACTGAAATCTACTGCAACAAATTCGTTTTTAGTTCTTAGTGTCTGTGTATAATTTAAAAAAATATGTACCTTTGCCCCAGCAAACTAAAACATAAACACTATGGGACGATATTTAAACCCCAAATATGATTTGCCGTTCAAGCACATCTTCGGAGAGCACAAA
>JAISFI010000123.1 GCA_031263685.1 Dysgonamonadaceae bacterium
CCGCTCCGCTTCTACGTCGTAATACACCCGACGTTAAAACGTTCGGGCTACCCAGATTGCATCCGTTCCGGATGCCGCTGCAACAAATTCATTGTTAATTATTCATTGTTAATTATTCATTGCTAATTGCTAATTGTCAATAGCGCCCACCTGCAAAGTTTACAATAACTTGCATATAAATTGAAAACTATTGCTTACATTTGCAAGTCGTTTATGAAAAAACCGCTCAATAGAAACAATTAAAATTTGATCGAATGAAAACAGAACATTATTTAAGGTTAGCAGTTATTATCCTTAGTTTATTCGCTGGGCACGAACTTGCGGCTCAAGCACAACTATCGAATATTCCTACATTCTACATTACCACCGACGATGGTCAGAATCCCACCAACAAGACGGATTATAAGCCCGGCCGGATCATTGTAAAAAGTTCCGTCGCCGACGAAAACCTGGATATGGTGACTGGAATCCGGGGTCGAGGCAATTCAACGTGGGGTTTAGACAAAAAACCTTACCGGATAAAATTGGATAAAAAAACGCAACTCCTGAACTTGCCGGCTAAAGCAAAAAGTTGGGTCTTATTAGCGAATCACGGAGATAAATCATTGATTAGAAACGCTGTGGCTTTCAAAATCAGTGAAATCCTGGAACTTGGATTTTCTCCTTCTGTCCGTTTCGTCGACCTTGTACTCAATGGCGAGTATGTTGGCAACTATATGGTAACCGACCAGGTAGAAGTTGAAAAAAAACGCGTACCGGTCGAAGAACAGGATACCTTTACCACCACTTTACCCGATTTATCCGGCGGATACTTGCTGGAAGTAGATGGTTTTGCCATTTATGAAATCTCCTATTTCTACACACCGCTAAAGCGCATGCCCATAACCATCAAATATCCGAAAGACGATGAGATTAATTCCGCGCAGACTCAATATATTATAGATTTTACCACGCGATTCGAAAGCGCGTTGTTCGCCAATAATTTTACAGATCCGACGCTTGGATACCGGGCGCTGGTCGATGAAAACTCTTTGATAAACTGGTACATTGCTTGCGAATTAACCGGAAATCCCGATTCTTTCTGGAGCATCTACATGTATAAGTACAGAAATATCGACAAATTTTATTTTGGCCCCTTGTGGGACTTTGATATCGCTTTCAACAATGACGACCGCTTAGGCAACGCTGTCCACAAGTTGATGCGGGAACATGCGCATGAGCCTAAAGTGTGGATACAACGCCTGTGGCAGGATGACTGGTTTAAAAAAGCAGTCAACGACCGTTGGAAGGAACTGTTGGAAGATAAAAACCTTAAAGCCGTCTTAACCGATTATATCGATAGTCTGGCCGCCGACTTGGACGCATCGCAACAATTAAATTATAAACGCTGGGATGTCCTGAACAAAAAGATTTTCCGTGAACCGTTCCTTTTTTCTACCTATCAGGGAGGAGTGGATTTCCTGAGGGAATATATCAGCAACCGAATAGATTTCTTGAGCGAAGGATTTGCTTCAACATTGCCGCAGGAACCCTCTGTTCCTTTTGTCGCCGACGATCAGTTTTATTATACCATACAAAACCTCAGAAGCGGCAACCGGATGCAGGTCGTAAATGCAGCTACGGCAGTAAATGCGAATTTGGAATTATGGTCGCCACTGGAAGCCGAGCCTAACCAGCAATGGAAATTTATTGCCCTGGGCGGTGACAAGTACAGAATTATTAACCGTCATTCGCAATTAGCGGTCTCCGGAAACGGATATAGTAAGCCTCTGATTCAGGTAACGCCACAAGCAACCGACACGAAACAGCAGTGGCACATCGTCCCTGTCCTTTCCGGCAACCGGTATGGCATCGTCAACGTATCCAGCGCTTATTCGGTCAACAATAACGGCGGCAATCTTACAGATGGAACATCGGCCATCGAATATACCGAAAGAATTACCGAAAGCGAAAATCAACAGTGGTTTATACAAAAAGAAGATGCCATTGCGACCACCTTGCAACCCGCTCATTCGCAAACCAATATCAGCGTATGGCAAAATCTGTCCGGCAAAGTACTGTCCATTCAACTGCCGGATAACGATCCAAGCGAACAGATTTCTATAGAAATCGTTTCGCTGATGGGACAATCTCTGTATAGAACGAACCGGATCGTAACAGACCATACTGCGACGGTTGCCATCGACGAAATCGGCGCCGCATCGGGCGTTTACCTCCTAAAAGTAGGAACAAACCGAAATGTAAGTCCGTATATCGGAAAGACAATACTAAAAACAAATAGATTATGAACCGAAAAGGCACAGTCATTTTGTAAAAGAGCGCATCAGTCAACAGTATTACTCAACATAGTTAATTATTTAAGTGATGTTACGCAGGACTTTTTATACACTGCAAGTTGACGCCGGAAGGCGTCTGATTTGGATAACCCCGTGCAAGCCGCAGGCGCCGCTCGGGGACATGGACTGCCCTCCCGTATCCGAACTGCGAAGCAGTTCAACCCCGCGCTGCACCTGCGGCTTGCACGGGGTTATCCATCTTGGACGCCTTCCGGCGTCGATCTGCAATGCACAAAATATATACCTTGTGTAACATCAGCTATTTAAATTAAAGCAGTAACAAGAACGAACAGTTTCTATGTCAAAACCAGATATACAACAAATAAAATTACGATTTGGAATTATCGGCAACAATCCACTCCTGGAACGAAACATTGAGAAAGCGTTGCTGATTGCACCGACAGATTTAACGGTGCTGATTACCGGAGAAAGTGGCGTTGGAAAGGAAACCTTTCCTCAAATCATTCATCAGAATAGCGCCCGGAAACACGGACAATATATTGCTGTCAACTGCGGCGCCATTCCCGAAGGAACAATCGACTCCGAATTGTTCGGTCATGAAAAAGGCGCTTTTACCGGGGCTTTAGCCGACCGGAAAGGCTATTTTGAAGTGGCCGACGGCGGAACAATTTTTCTGGACGAAGTCGGAGAACTTCCCATTACCACCCAGGCACGCCTGTTGCGCGTACTGGAAAATGGAGAGTTCATCAAAGTCGGCACCTCAAAAGTTTTGAAGACAAATGTACGAATTGTAGCGGCAACGAATGTCAACCTGGCGCAAGCCGTATCCAATGGAAAATTCCGGGAAGATTTGTTTTACCGCCTCAATACCATTCCTTTGCAGGTACCGCCCCTTAGAGAACGCAAAGAGGATATTCCCTTGCTGTTCCGAAAATTTGCAAGCGATTGCGCCGAGAAATACAATATGCCTCCCATCCGCTTGACGGATGAAGCGAAAAAAATCCTGTCCGACTACCGTTGGCCGGGAAACATCCGAGAACTGAAAAACGTCACCGAAAGACTATCCATCATAGAAGAAGACCGGGAAATATCGGCAAAAGTGTTAAAGATCTATCTTTCCGAACAGGATATGGAAAAATTTCCTGTGCTGTTTCGCGAAAAGGACGAAAAAGAGTTTAGTAACGAACGCGAAATACTGTATCAAATCCTGTTCGATATGAAGAAAGATCTCAACGATTTGAAGAAATTGGTACACGAAAATATCCATACCGACCATCCTGCTACCGGACAAAAGCATTATACACCGCTGGAAGTGGAACATATTCCGTCGCCTCCTGCTTACCAACCGATTCCGGTACCGGACTCCACCGTACAGGAAATGATAGAATACGAAGAAGAAACCCTCTCACTGGAAGATGTAGAAAAAGATATGATACGCAAAGCGCTGGAACGAAACAACGGAAAACGCAGAAATGCTGCGCAAGATCTGAAAATCTCCGAACGCACACTTTACCGAAAAATTAAAGAATATGGGCTGGAGTAATATAGGAAAGATACTGGTTTTCCTCCTCCCGCTGTTGCTGTCGGATTGTTCCATTTCCTACAAATTCAACGGCGCTTCTATCAATTACGATTTGGTAAAGACAATTACTATTTCGAACTTTCCCAATCAGGCGCAGTTGGTGTATCCT
Organism: Dysgonamonadaceae bacterium; assembly: GCA_031263685.1. GTDB lineage: Bacteria > Bacteroidota > Bacteroidia > Bacteroidales > Azobacteroidaceae > JAISFI01. The sequence continues at coordinate 3,989 of JAISFI010000123.1, forward strand.
GAATTGGAGTCCATTTTTATGGATAAATTGAGAAACCGTTATATTCAACAAACTCGATTGAAATTGGTTGATAACAACGGAGACCTGGAATTGGCCGGCGAAATCGTCGGATTTGACATTGCTCCGATGGCAGTTCAAGCGGACGGCTACGCCTCTAAAACGAAATTGACCATATCTGTCCGTTGTCGTTTCACCAACCGGGTGAATCCGGAGGAAGATTTTGAACAAACTTTCTCCTCTTTCCTTGAATTTGACGCCGGATTGATGTTGACGGACGTTCAGTACGAGCTTTCACAACAGATTACAACCGAAATTTCCGACATGATTTTTAATGCCAGCGTGGCTAATTGGTAAATATGAGAAATAAAGACCTGATTTCATTCATGAGTAATCCCGACTCAATACAGGAAGATGTTCTTTCGGAATTGAAGCGCTTATCCGAAGAATTTCCGTATTTTCAGACAACAAAGTTGTTGTACCTGAAACTATTGAGCAACCTCAAAGATTCTACTTATGCATCGGAATTGAAAAAAGTTTCCATCTATTCCGGCGACAGAAAGCGCCTGTTTTACTTACTGGCCGGCGAACACTTGGAGAAAATACGCGTCGCACTGGCCGAGGGAAAACTGCCTTCCGAAAACAAATCATTCGAATTGATTGATATTTTTCTGAAAACCATCGGAGACATCAACGACGGTCCGGAACAGTTATCTTCTTTGCCGGAATACTCAGGCTATGCCTTGAAAGATACGAAAAACATGAAAAAAACAACAGCCGCGCAGGCTCCGGCGTTGAAGCATGAAGATATTATAGATCGCTTTCTCGACGAAGACAAAGAGCGACCTGTCCGACCGGATATGCGACCGGATGCACAAATGGAACTCTCTCCCGAACCTCCTGCCGCACTACAGGAAGACGAAGAGCATCTGCTTCCCGAAAATTCTCTTTCTTTCTCGGAAACATTGGCGAAGATTTATACGAAACAACAGAAATATGACAAGGCATTGGAAATTATTAGAAAGTTAAGTTTGCTTTATCCGGAAAAAAGTATTTACTTTGCAGGCCAAATTGAATCATTGGAAAAATTGGTTACAAAAAACAAATAAATAATATAACAAAATAAATAATACAGCAATGGGATATACATTTCTTTCGGCATTAATTGTCATTGCATCAATAGCGCTCGTGTTGATTGTATTGATACAAAATTCTAAAGGTGGCGGTTTAGCCTCCAGTTTTGCGTCTTCCAACCAGGTAATGGGAGTAAGGAAAACGACCGATTTTTTGGAAAAAGCAACCTGGTTTTTGGCCGGTACGGTTTTAGTGTTGAGTATTTTCGCCTCAGCCGTTATTGGTGGTGCGCATGAAGTTGTTCAACCGGAATCTGTTATGAAAGAGCAAATTGAAAACGCAGTGCGAGTAAATCCGAATGCAGTAGCGCCTTTCGGCACACAAACTCCGGAAGCAACCACCGTTCCTACTCCGGACGCGCAATAAGAAATTAAATTTTGAAAATTAAGTTCTGAAAATTTTAAGTTAGAAGTTAGAAAAACCGAGAATCCCGGCTATTTCGTTAGGAGATGGTTGGGATTTTTTTGTAGTTGCCGAATTCCCCATACCCACAGTCCAAACAATAAAAATCACCATTCGCAAAAAAATCCCACCAAATATTTTGTTTCCCATTTTTTTCCATTACCTTTGCGTCCAAACTTTTAAAACGAAAAGTTAAAAACGAAAAGTTTTTGAACTGAGAGTTCGAACTAAAAAGGGTAGTATGATAGTTGTGAAAATAAATAGTGGTGATTTATACTTTTTTAACGGAAATTATTTGGTGGCTCCAAATAATTTCTTAACACACACACACACACACACACACACACACACACACACACATCAGTTTAAAGAGTGCGCGCGTCAATCTAATCATTTCTTTTTTAATGTGCAAGAGAAGCTACCTTATTTTCAAAATAGGGGCGCTAAAGTTATGCACTTATTTCT
>JAISFI010000160.1 GCA_031263685.1 Dysgonamonadaceae bacterium
ATGGCGGATGCTATTTTTTTCCCGTTGATGGAGAATGTGTTGTTGTCTTTGGAGAAGAATGCGTATTCGGTGAAGGGGAGGAGGACGGTGTAGAGGTTTTCGGATTTCAGTTCGATGGCGAGGAAGATGTTTTGCGTCTGTTCTTCGCGGCTTTGCCCGGCGATGTCGCTGATGGCGACCAGGGGGACGTTGTATATACCGGCGAAGTTGCGGCCGGTGTAGACGTATGATATGCTTGGTTTGCGGCTTACGATGACGGCGTCTTTCGCAAGGTTGTTGTTAGCCCAGCGGCTCATTTTGATGAAGTTTTCCCAGTCGGATGTCAGGCCGTAGAGGTCGTTGCCGGCCAGGTTTTGCTGCAGTACGGGCAGGTTTTCGCCGACTTTTGCTTTCATGTGTATGCCGGTTCCGACAAGTAAGGCCGTTAATATGAGGGGATAGATGGCGGTCAGTTTTTTGAAGCGACGGTTTTTCAGGAGGTAATAGATGCCTCCGAGGAGGAAGAGGAGGATATACGGGTAGTATACCATGAGGATGCGGTCCTGCGCCCAGAGTGTGTGCAGGAGGACGAGGTTTGCAAAGGTTGAGATGCCTGCATACAGGCCGACGAACAGGAGTGGGCTGTTTTTCCTGAATACGGATATGAGGCTGATGACGAACAGGATGTAGGTAAGCAGGCTCAGGAATGGGATGGATGCTAACGGGAGTGTGGTGTATGAGCGGAATCCGAAGTACTGGTAGAGGAAACCGGACAGGTAGGTGTGGGAATTTTCCGTCACACGACGGATTAATCCGGGGATGTCCTCCCGGCCCTGTTCGAGGTTGTATGGGTTTTTGGCGAAGAGTTCTTCGAAGCTGTGTACCGATCCGGCGTCCGGCCATATTACGGGTTTCAGGAAGTAGAACGTGCTGAACAGGATGGTGAACAGGGCGGTGATGGAGAGCAGTTCTTTCCAGCGGCGCTCGATCGCGAAGTAGAGGATGATTATGCCGATGGTGCTGAATCCGACCGTTCGCGTCAGGCCCATGCCCATGATGACGACGGCCAGGACGAGGTGTCGTGTCCAGTCTTTTTTGAATGTGAATTCGCTGTTGCGGATCTGGGTGGTGAAGAGGTAGAAAAAGAGCGCTTGCATGAGCATGAACAGTGGCTCGTTGTAAGTGTAGCTTGCAAAGAAGATGATGTGCGGGTTGATGCAGATGAGGAGCAGTGCAGGCAGAAGGATGGAGGATGGCACGACGTGCCGGAAACTTTTGTAGAAGAGCCAGAACGACGTCATAACGAAGATGACGGACAGGAATTTGAGCAGGATTAGCTTCATCCCGAACAGGCCGACGACAGGCGAAAGGAGGATGGGGTACAGCGGGCCGTGGAGGTTGGGATAGGTGAAGTTTTTCCAGAAGTTGCCGGCTGTGATGATGTGGTCGCAGTCGTCGCCGCTGAGGCTTACTTTTACGTCGAAGAGGAGGATGCACGCGAGTGTTCCCAGTGTCATGGAGAGGAGGACGAAGGTGTTCTCGTGCCGGTCGAAGAAGGCGTTTGTTTTCTCGATTAAACGTTGCCTGGGCGGCATGTTTTTCTGTTTTTTTGCTTTGCTCATAATCGTTATTTATATGCTTTTATAAAGATGGATCCGGCTATTTCTTTCAGGATGGGGCATTTTTCGAGCAGATTGCCTGCCGATGTGACGGCTTTTATGCAGGCGGGCGGTACGGCGGGGTGCAGGAAGTCGAAGGGGCGGGTTTCTACTTTTTTGAATCCCTGTTTTCGTAGCAGGCGGGAGATCTTCCAGCGGAAGAAGGCTGTTTCGTCGGGGGAATCGCCCAGGCGGCGTTTCAGCCAGGGGATGTTTTTTTGCAGCGCTATTTGGGGGTTCATCATGTTTGGTTCCGTGAAGGCGATGATTCCTCCGTCTTTCAGGATGCGATAGATTTCGGCGACGGCTTTTCGGATGTCGAGGTGGTGCAGGACGGAGCTTCCGACGACGTAGTCGAAATGGTTGTTGGGGAGTGTCATGCGGTATGCGTTTTCTTGAAGGAAGGAGACGTTCGGGTGCGGGACATTGTTTTTTGCGATAACCAGCAGTTCGGGGGAGATGTCGATGGCGGTGACGTGGGCGCCGGTCGTTGCGATTTCTTTTGTGAAGTAGCCGGTTCCGCATCCGAGTTCGAGGAGTGTGGTGGCAGGGCGGATAAATTCCGTCAGCATGCCGACCCGTCTTGCCCAGCGGAGTTTTCCGGCGGCGGATTCCCAGTTCCAGATTTCGCCTGCGCCGCTTCCGGCGAGGAATTTCCCGTGTTCGATTTCGTGTTTGATTCTGTCGTCCATGTTATATGAATTTGATTTTTCTTGCAGCAAAGAGGCACATTTTGACCAGCAGCCATCCGTGCCGGAAACGGCTGATTTGTGTGGAGCCGTACGCCCGGTCTTTGTAGCGGACGATGATTTCCGTGATTTTCAGGTTCAGCTTGGCGGCTCCGAAGAGCAGGTCGAAATCGCCGAATGGATCGAAGTCGCCGAAGTACGCCCGGTTGTCGCGGATTGATTCGTAGTCCCGGCGGAACAGTACTTTCGTTCCGCAGAGCGTGTCTTTGAGCGGCTGGCTGAGGAGGTAGGAGAAGAGTACGCCGAAACTTTTGTTTGCGATCAGGTTGAGCAGCCGCATGGCCTGCTTTTCCATCGGGTAGACGAGGCGGCATCCGTTGATGAATTCTCCCCGGTTCTGTTTCAGGGCTTCGTAGAACTTGGGCATGTCTTCGGGCGGCGTTGTGAGGTCGGCGTCAAGGATGAAGAGGATGTCGCCGGTAGCCGCTTCGAAGCCTTCCCGGACGGCGTTGCCTTTGCCCCGTCCTGTCTGTGTCAGCACTTTTATGTTTTTATCCGGGTAGGCGTCTTTTACGCGGAGCATTTCCTCGTACGTCCGGTCGGAAGAATGTCCTTCGACGAAGACAAATTCCTGCGACGCGCCAAAGGCGGGAAGCTGACGGACGGCATTCTCAATGTTCCCCTTTTCGTTCCGGGCGGGTACGATGATAGAGACGGAATAATCCCGTTCCGCGATGCTTTTTGTGACGGGACGCGCCACGATGAACGTGACCAGGTTCATCCGGTTGAGGAGCGGGAGGTTTGCAACGATGCGGTTGAAAAGGAACGTCAACAGCGGGACGTAAAACGGGATAAGGATTTTCCGCTCCGTTTTCACCGGTTCGAAACCCGTGAGGTGGAGCAGGTTGTACACATCCTGCGTCGAGAGCCAGTTCTGGTTCGGTTGCCGCAACTTCAGTCTGAGTTTTTCGGCCAGTTTCAGCGCCGGTTCCCAGAGGAAATTATAGTTGGAAATCACAATTTTAGTCTTTTCGTGGCAGACGCGATTGAGGCACCGGAACGCTTTCTGCACGTCCCACAGCGACATGGCAAGGTCCGACATGATGACATAGTCGAATTTCTCGTCCAGCCGGAGGTCTTCGATATCATCCACCCGGAACGTATATCCGGGAAACGATTCCCCGGCAATCCGTATCATTTCCCGTGAGAAATCGATGCCAACCCCGTACGCCGGCCGGACAGCATTCAACAATTCGCCCGTCCCGCACCCGATTTCGAGCACTCGACAGCCGGCCGGTATGATGAACGCGAAGTACTTCTCCAGCGCCCGGTTATAGTATTTTCTTTTCTTCTTCCATCGTTTTCGTATGGGAGCAATGGCATTGAAATAATCTTTAATCACATTTTTATCCAAAACCGCATCATTTTAAATTTGTGCAAAAATACTTGTTTTTTTGGGTTTTGCAAAAAAAAAATGACAGATGTCCCGATTTTCTCCGGTAAAAGCCGGCCGATAACGAGGTGCTTGTCCAATGTCGTCAGGGTTTAAAGCCCATTATAATCCGGTTGAGGCACAGATAAACGCTTCGTGAATACTTATGTTTATATGGGTACTACAAGCAGCATGGTGGCAAGAACAAGGCTCTCGAGGACAAAAACAAACTTATCGAAGAACTAAAAAAACAGTTGACGGCAAGGTCTCTTTAAAATCTCATTACCGTGGGGCGATGCCGACCGTTACCGAGTGACAGGATTTGCCTTTAGGGGAATATTCCTGCCGGCGCATTACATTCGCTGCCTGCAGCGCATTACATTCGCTGCCTGCAGCGCATCACATTCGCTGCCTACAGCGAATCATGTTCGCTGCAGGCAGCGAATTATGTACGAAGGAAGCAGCGAATATGTCGGGCAACGGACAGGGGGCACAACTGCTTGCGTTCCCTGTTCGTTTTAATAACCTGAGTTTTGGATAAGAATAGTCCGTCAGGACTTGTATATCAATAGAAAACGATTTTAAAACATTTCTAAATGTCCGTTAGGGCATTCATTATTGAAACCTTTATGAAGTTTTCGTTGTGATTTGATACATTTTTCTATTGATATTTGTACCCTGGCGAATAATAGTGCTTTAAAATTATGATTGTCCAAAACTCAGATTAATAAGGCGAAAGACGCGGTTTCCATCATCAGACAACTGTCAGTTTTTTCTCGAACGTGATTGAGCGTGGTGTTTTCAATCCCTTTACGCTTTTCGAGTATTGCGTGGTGACTTTCAGGTATACCTCTTCGCCGGATGACATTGCAGGTGCGATGACTATCAGTTTCGACGGGTTGTTGACAATAATATCCTTCACCGCTACCGGATGAACGGCTGTCGGGTTGTCGGCATTGACGAACTCGACGCCGACCGTCGGATCGGTGCCCATGACCTTCAGGTTGTGACCCTTGATTTTCACCGTTCCGCCGCCGGTTATCATGCTGTTGACCGTATCGCTTTTCACGTCGTATACGGTTTCGATGCGTATCGGGCGGGCGGGTTCGACGTGCCGCAACGGGATTTTCTTTGCCAGTTTGACAACTTCTTTCGACGGTGTAATCCTGATAACGGCTTCGTGCGGGAATTCTCCTTCGAGGAATTTTCCCGGTATGGACGGATGGAAGTGTGCCAGCCGCGTGTTGATGGAAAAGCCTTCGGCGAGCCATCTCAGCTGGATATCCGCCTCCGCCTCGAGCACCGCAAGGGCTTCGGCTTTACTGATGCCAATATTGCCCTTGGCAATCGCTTCGGCAAGGTCTTTTGAAGTGTAGGAATGTCCGTTGACGACGCGTGCATAGCGGTCGTTAGATTCTTGTGGGGTGAGGGGATTGTCCCCCATTACATAATCCATGGTATTTTTTTTACGTTTTAATATTCTGTTAATAACTCTCTGTTCGTTCTGTTGTTTATCGCAGCAAACGGTTGCCCGGGCAGCCCACAACCATCCGGTATTGGAACGGGTGAAGGTCGATGATTACTCCCGGCCATGTTCAAAATCAATTGATTGTTGCGTTGTTATTTCTAGTGAAAGACCGTCTCTGTCCCAAATAAAATATTCACCGGCATGTTTTATCCTGTGTCTGATTGCGGATTTTAATGTAATCCAATATTTCCCGTCGGCTGATTTCTCGGTTTTATCTACGCTTAAATAGTAATCGGCAACCTGTATGATAAGATCTAAAAGAAGTTTGTCTTCTTTCAGCAGAGTGCCTTTTTGATCAATGCCGTTTTCTATTTTAAAGTTTGTATACGTAGTTACAATGGTCAGGAAATATTTTGCCAGCAAACTGTATAGAGTAGACCATACCATATCGTCAGCCTGCAATTTGGGGAATTGCAGGATCGCATTATGCAGCCCGTCCAAAAGAATACCGGTAAAAGGTTCTCCTTCTAAAATTGCAGCGTCCAGTTTGGTCAGTATCTTATTAATAAAATCTTCCGGCGTCAGATAGCCGGAATAAAAACAAAGACATTCAAGGCTCGAATCTTGAAATTTCTCCTTGTTCGAGGTTACTAATTTCTTTACCAGCCCTTCATAGTGTTTTTGAGAGTATAATAAAGAAACCACAAGCGTTTTCCTTTTTTTATGAGTATCCGGTTCACGGGGATACATCAACAAAGACAGCGCCAACCCGGCTTTTCCCGAACTTCCATAGCCATGCAATAGTATCTGCGATTTATCCCATAACACTAACTTTGTATTGCATTGAGCGTTTTCCTTAAAAAAATTAATACAGTGCTTGTAAGACGGCAATGGCCTTGACAGGAATTCGACCTTATCAATCTGTGAAGGAAGCTGTGGTGATATGTACAGGCCCTTCCCGGACGTATGAAATACGTGTGCACCGGGTCGCGAGCTTTGATGCCGTGTTTTTAACAGTTGCAGGATGCGTTCCGGCTTTTCTTTTTGTGTTTGTGTCCCGGAATATTTCAGATTAATCACCACATCTACCATGTAGTCAATGTCATGATGAAAGGTTTCGCTATTTGATGAAATCAATACGACGATCGCGTTCAACTCTCTGCATGTCTCGATGAATTTCTCAAGATTAGCGCCTTCTCTGATAAACGAACGAATGCTGTCAATGACAATAACTAACGGACAGACAGCCGGCAGCATTTCAGTTGATTCATTCGGCTCATCCTCTTCCAAAGTTTCTCTTATTTCATCAATTGCTTTATCGAACAGTTCAAATCTTTTGGCGGCATCAATATTATACAGAGGTATCTCTATCGGATGGAACCAATTGTCATTTTCCTTATAAAAGGATAATCCCGTCAGGAATGTCGGAAATAATGATAATAATCTGTTTCGTAAATCATCTTCTTTTTCTTCCAGCGAGAGGTAAAATACTTGTGTGCCGTATGGCGACAAGGCGGCAGACAGAGCCAGGGCAAGCGAGGTTTTTCCGGTACCGGCATCGCCGCTTACCCGGATGATAAGATTCGATTTGGAATCGGTTTTGAGACCGCCTTGAAAAATCGTATCTGCACCTTTTATCGGAAGAGGTATCCCGCTTAATTCATTCATCAGCAAAGATGCGTCGGGAAACATATCATAATAGCTAAGCTTATGAAATCCCATCTTTATTGGCGCAACGTCAGACAACTCTCCGCTATCTAAATATTTTTCCGCAGCAGTTCTGTC
>JAISFI010000179.1 GCA_031263685.1 Dysgonamonadaceae bacterium
CTTACCAACAACAAGAGCGCTTCCAACGAGCCAAAAATACTTCTTGCCGGAGCACAGGTAAACGGAAGCGGACAATGGACGCAAAATTCGGTCATTTTCACCAATTCGTCTCCATCATACGCTTATATTGTCGCCCGCTTCCGCTGGCTGGAAAGTCGGTTTGGTTTTGACAATTTTGCGCTTTATGAGGCCATTGAAATAAGCAACACCGAAGAATTACAGACCGTTATCAACGAGGCGCAGGCTTTGTATGATTCCGAAGCTGCCGGTGCGTCCGAGTTGCAGGCAGCTATCGAAAAGGCTCAAAGTTTTCTTGCAAGCGAATCTCCGGCAGATGTGCTGAACGCCATCGACGAGTTGAAAACGGCAATGAGGACATATAAATACGTCAATGCTTCGCCGTCCGATCCGTTGGATGTAACGGATTTCATCGTCAATCCGAGTTTTGAATCGGCATTTACCGGTTGGGAAAACCTTGGATTTGCCACGCAGACCAACGCAGACTTTTCCATAAAAAACGGGAATACTTATATCGAAAAATGGGTAAACAGAGGTTCGCGTGTTCCAGATGCAAGCATACAACAAACGCTGACCGGAATACCCAACGGAAAATATACACTGAAGGCAGGCACGATGAACATCCAGCAGTCGGCTTCCGGAGGCACTACCAATAACTCGGCTATTCCGCAAACGGGCGTTTCCCTTTTTGCCGGACACAAAAGCGTAGCAGTAGATACCCTTAAAGACCGCTCCCTTGACTTTACGGTACTCGACAATCAGCTTACGCTGGGATTTAAGGCGGAAAATGCTACCGGAAACTGGATTGCCTGCGATAATTTCCGGTTGACGTATCTGGGTTTCGATTTATCGGCCATCAGCGATGAATTGCAGGAATTGATAAATGCTGCCATTACAGTGAGCAATGAGAAGATGAACAGCGTTCTGCATAACAATCTGGCAGAGGCCATCAATGTAGCAAATTCGGCCGGTACGCTCGAAGAAATAGCGGCTGCCGACAAACAGTTGCGGGCGGCTATGTTGGCGGCCTCCATTTCAATCAAGGCGTATGATGATTTGCAAGTGGCTATTGAAGCTGCGCTTGCCGTCTATGCTGACGGTGGCGGAAATGAAGCGAATGTTTTAAATGCTGCCCTTCTCAAAGCCCAAACGCTTGCCGGAAATCCGGATGCAACCGTAGAGGAAGTCAATGCAGGCACGGAAGAAATAAATAATGCTGTCCTTGCATACAGGGTGGCTAATGGCACAGGCACAGTGCCGGTAGTCGTTACCAATCCGCAGTATACCCGCGGAGCTACGGAGGCTTTCGGACGAAGCACGATAACAGGCGTTACTACCTCCAATTTGCTGGAACACGGCTTTTGCTGGAGTACGCAGCCCGAACCAAGCATTCTCGATAACCGGACAACCCAAACGTTCTCGAACAACGGCTATATTTACCGGATGAGAAATCTAACGCCGGCTACGGTTTATTATGTGCGGGCGTATGCAATAACAAAAACTTATGCCATTGGTTATGGCGATGTGATAAAAATCATTACCATTCCCAAAGGAACGGTTACTTTCCAGTTAAACTCCAGCGTTACAAGCGCCGCAGGACATCACGAGCGCATCAAAGCAGCGATGGAATCGGCGGTCGACTACTTTAACAAGCTGACAAGCATCCAAAATCATCATTTGTCGGTTAATTACAATGCGGGTACGCCTACGGCAGAAGCCAGCTATGGCGGTTACATGCAGTTTGGCGCCAGCGAAAGTTACCAGCAGACAGGAACAGCCCTTCATGAAATGGGACATACTATCGGCGTAGGACAACACAGTATCTGGTACGGCCCCAACTCTCCGTTGCGGGAAACAGGTGAGAGCGGGAACTGGCTGGGCGACCGCGCCAATAACCTGGTTAAATTCCTCGACAACGACCCGGCTGGATATATGCGCGGAGATAAAGTGCACATGTGGCCATACGGTATTAACGGCGCACACGAAGATACCGGCAGCGAACTGCTTTATACCGGTAATGCCCTGATAGTACAAGCCCTTGGCGAAGACGGTCTGCCGCCGACAGGCGGATTTGCCACGCCGGCTTATACTTTCCTGCACGATGATACGGTGAAATACTATATCAAAAATGAAGCGGATATGCTGGCACAGGGCAACTCGTTCCTGAAAGAAGGCGCATCAGGAAATCTTGCATACAATGCGGCTTCTATTGAAGAGGTTTTGGTTAACGACAGTGCAGCTTGGTATCTTTCTTTCAATCCGGCAACGCAATATTACCAAATCCGCAACGCTGCCACCGGCAAGTATTTCAGCTATCAAACTTCGGGAGCGAATGGCGTCCGGCTCACTTCCGTCGCTACACCCGCTACTGCACAGTCGTTCCAGCTAATGGGTTCGCGCACCAACATTGAAATCGGCGTAAATGAAAACGTTTCTTCCGTAAAAGGATACTGGATTGTGCGGCCGCAAGCTACGCTAAACCCGCCTTGTTTTGTCGCGGGAACAAACGGCGCAACATCAGTCGCAACCTTTAACTTTGCAAATACTGCAACAGCGCAACGCTGGGTCATCATGACCGGAAAAGAGGCACAGAAAGCCATTGACCCGGTTATCGCATCGCCGGATAATCTTACCGGCGAAGCTCAGTCGCCCACCAAGATTCGTTTGCAGTGGGATGCCGTTGCCGGCGCCAGATCATACCGCATTTACCGGGCTGCCCTGCCCGACAGCGTTTATAAGCTTGTAAAAGATTTGCACAACACCACTACTTACGTCGATTTGATAGGTCTGACTCCTAACACCATTTATTATTACAAGGTTTACAGTCTCAACAATCGTGGCGAAAGTCCTGACGCTATTCCCGTCAGGGTGATAACCCAAAAGGCAGATGGCTCTCCGGGCGACGGAATTACTTCCCTCGCAAGTATTACGGGAGAAGAAACGACAACTGTACTGCCCAATCCGGTGAAGGCCGGCGAACTGCTCAACATCCGTTTCGACGCCGGTATTTCGATGCCGGAACGTATCCTTGTCGAGATTTTCGATGCGAAAGGGAAATGTGTGCTGTCGCAAGCGGCCGATAAAACGGTATATGCACCGGGACGTTCAGGTGTTTATATTGTCAAAATAACAGGCGCGGCCGTAGAAACATTTAAATTGATCGTTAATTAAAGTGGCAACAAAAAACGCCATAGTGATTCAGCCCTTAACTTGGTGGCAATGGTGTGGATGTTACGCCAAGCAAGGGAATAGCCTGTTCCCAGGTAAGGGAATAGCCTGTTCCCAAGTAAGGGAATATCCTGTTACTAATAAGAAAATATATGAATAAGACAGTATTATTCTTTTTGCTGACTGCAAGCAGCATCGTTTGCAGTTTCGCACAAC
>JAISFI010000242.1 GCA_031263685.1 Dysgonamonadaceae bacterium
TGGGACATACCAAAAACATTTTGGGACATACCAAAAATATTTTGGGACATACCAAAAACATTTTGGGACATACCAAAAACATTTTGGGACATACCAAAAACATTTTGGGACATACCAAAAACATTTTGGGACATACCAAAAACATTTTCCCGGATTGCTTCGGGCTATCGCCCTCGCAATGACGATATGCCAATTTTGAGTAAACATAACATTAGCTATTATTCTTTGATGATTTTTGTCGATTGCCGGCCAATTTTCAACGAATAAATTCCTGCCGGAATATTCGTTATATTCAATTGATTCTCCGTTGTCTGTACTATTTTTCTGCCCATAACATCATAGACGGCAACGGTTTCATTTGCCGGTTTGTTGGGCAGGAAAATATGCCCTTTCGTCGGATTGGGGAAGATAAGGCAATCATTCATTTGATTCAATTTTATTCGGCTCGTTTCGAACTGAAGATGTGAAGGACAGGTAATTGGCTGTTTCTCCGCATCTATTTTTGTGAGCACGGGAAGCGGATAATCGCCGTTACCCATAGTCCAAACCGCATCGAAATTCCAGCCCAGCGAGTTTGTGTCGTAGGTTTCCTGCGAACAGAGCTGTTCTTTGGTACGATCGGCGCCGTTTTTGTTCCAAAGAGAGCCTCCGGTTAGCGCGGCGCCGTTCACAAGCATCCGGTCGAAGGCGATATTGTTGTTGTAGATGGCAGTCGCTTCCCAGCAAAGTATGCGTGTGGCCGAAAACCAGGAACCTGTTCTTCCGTCTATGGTCGGGTTGATGGCGGCGCAGTTTGAAACAGTAATTTTATTGTCGTTCGATCCGCAGATTCCTGCAGCCGAAGGAGTTCCTTCATTCCAAACGGCACTGGCAGCGTAACAGCGGTCGATATTCACAGCAGTAAAGTTGGCAAAACCAAGGATACCGCCAACACGGTCGCTACCCGTAGCGCCATGAACGGTTCCTGCGGTATAGCAGTTTTCGATTTTCAGGTTTGAAGCGGTTGCACCAACTATTCCGCCGATATTTTTTTCGGTCGAAAAAATATCTCCCTGCACAAAACTGCCGCTGATGGTGAGATTTCCACCGTTCGAGACCCTGCCCACAAGTCCGCCAACATTGTTTTTTCCGCTAACAAGATGGACCGTCACGCCCAAATCGCGAATGTCGGCGAGGCCGGAAATGTTTCCAAACAATCCGACATCGTCGGTGTTGGGACGATTGATTCTCAAACCTGAAACGACTTTGCCGTTTCCGTCAAAGTTTCCGACAAAATGATCTATCGGTTGCCATCCCTCCGAGCGACCTGCCAGCCATTCGGTTAAATCGATATTGTTCATCAGTTTATAATCTTCAGGTTCGGAGTTGTTACGTATATTATCCAGATCCTGGGCTGTGAAAATTTCCGTCGGACGGGCGCTTTTGAAATAAACCGCAACCGTCAGATTTTTCCAGACACAAGGCAGGGTTATGGTAAAAATTCCATCGTTTTCAAGCAATTCTCCGGCACGATCTTCACCATCAATCAGCAATCGATTCACCATAAAATTCGTATGAGGCACGATCTGAAGGGTCACATCGCTGCCACCGGCAATGGTTTGCGAAGGAGTAATCGTACCGTTGGTTGCAGTCGCCGCATTGGTAGTAATCGAAACAGTACAAACGAGGTGACTTACAATACTGTCGGGCTGTTGATTTTCGTCCATTCTCCGCAAAACAGGCAATGGATAGCAGCCGTTGCTCATTTTCCAGGTTCCGGTAAAATCCCAACCCAATGCAGTCGCAAAAGTGGCTTGCTGTGCCAGTTCGTAACCGCTTTTATTTGCGCCGTTAGGGTTGGTTGCTGTTCCTGCAGTCAGGATTTGATTTGAAGTCATGCCTTCGTATGCGATATTATTTGTAAATACATTATTTGATATTACATTTGATATAATTCGTCCCGGCATAGCATTATCTGCGGGGCCGTTTACATAAGGGTTTACGGCTGCACAATTTGAAACGGTGACTTTATTGGCGCTTGATCCTACTATTCCGCCTGCATTTGAACTGCCTTCGTTCAATATACCGGCGGTGGAATAACAGCAATCAATCACGGCATTTGTACCGCCCGCCCGTCCCAATACGCCGCCCACGCTACCCGTATAATCTCCACTCAAAGCCTGAAACGAGCCTGTACTGTAACAATTTTCGATTCTTACAAAACCTTCATTATTCGCCAGGATACCGCCAATATTGACTTTCCCCGTTACCGTTGCATGAACGAAACAATGGCTGATTTTCACATTTCCCGATACAACCTGCCCTGCAAGAGCTGCTACCTGATTGTTTCCGGTTATGTTTCCGGCAATGATTCCGAGATTCTGTATCGTAGCATCGCCCGTTACCGTACCGAAGAATCCAACATTATCGCTTGCAGGGCGATTGATCCATAAACCGCGAACGGTTTTTCCATTGCCGTTAAATTTTCCGGAAAAATGCGTGATGGGCAACCAGCCTTCTGTTGTCTGTTGCAGCATCCCGGTCAAATCAATATCGTTCATCAGCTTAAAACTGCCGGAAGGGTTGTTTCTTAGTTGGTCGAGGTCGCCAGCATCGAAAATTGGAATGATCTCCGTATCGGGCGTTTGTTTTGTTTTTTCGAAAATCCAGGTTAAAAAATCGGACGAATCGAAGGCCGGTCCCCACGCCTCATGCTGAATATTCGGATACTCAACATATTCGGCTTCGGCATCAAGGCTGAGCAAATGCCGATAGATTTCGCGCGAATTTTCGACAGGTACCGTAGGATCAAGAGCGCCATGATAGAACCGCCAATAGATATTTTCGACATTAACCATCCGGTGGATATTAACGCCGCCACATATTGGAACGGCCACCGCAAACAGGTCGGGGAAACGGCAAACCATATCGTAAGTACCGATCGCTCCCATGGACAAGCCGACAATGTAAATACGTTCCAGGTCTACATCGGGCAAAGACAAATAACTGTCCAACAATTCTTTCACCTTTGTCATAATCGGCACAATCGCATAATCGGCAGGGAAAGAAGCGTTGTCGAATTGGGTTGGACGCGTGCCGAAAGCCCAATAATCATCGCCCGGACATTGCGGAAACAGGACGTAGGCGGGAAAACGTTGGCGATTCGACGTGTTTGTAAACAAGTCGCCACCAAGTTCAAGCTGTTTCGTATTGTCATTACCTCGCTGTCCTGCGCCATGCAGAAAAAGCACAAGCGGATATTTTTCGCCTTCAACGGCATTTAATGGCGTCAATTTGCGATACAGCAGCGCGCCGCCATCGGAGGTGTGAATTGTATCATAGAGAAACACAGTGTTGGCATTTTGTCCACAAAGCGGGAAAAATAGCAGGCAACAGGCGAGCGTTAATATCAGATTTTTCATACTATCATTATTTGACGGTTACAATTACTTCCTGCAAATCCATGTTACGCGATGAAGAGCCAACCATAATTTTGAAATCTCCCTTTTCTACTCCATATTCCATTTTGGCGTTGTAGTAGGCCAGTTTATCGGGCGTAAGTTCGAATGAAACTGTTTGCTGTTCCCCTGCCCGGAGTGCTATTCGGCGGAAATCTTTTAACTCTTTCAGCGGCCGCACTGCCGAACTGTATTCATCGCGAATGTAAAGCTGAACTATTTCCTCGCCATCGCGCCTGCCAGCGTTCATGACATCTACGCTTACCGTAACAGTTTCATTTTTACTTATTTCCGGTGTTGAAACTTGCAGGTTTGTATACCGGTAATCCGTGTAACTCATTCCGTATCCAAAATGGTACAGCGGCGTACTTTCTCCCACTGCGTATGGAAACCAGTAACTCGTAAACTTGTAGTTATAAATGCTTTGAATTTGTCCAACATGCCGCGGAATGGTGATGGGAAGTTTGCCCGAAGGATTGACTTCTCCGTACAGAATCTCGGCAATCGCCTGCCCGCCAAATGATCCCGGCTCCCAAGCTTCAATCAGTGCGGCAGCATTTTCTGCAATCCATTCTACACCAAGCGGACGACCGTTTACCAATATCACGATGGTTGGAACGCCCGATTTTACAATGTTTTCGACTAATTGCTGCTGCAATCCGAGCAGATGAATATCGGAACGGTCGGTGTTTTCTCCGCAGGTTTTCTCGCCCCAATGTTCACGCATCGAATTTTCGCCCACAACTACGATTGCCAAGTCGTAGCCTTTGGCAAGTGTTCCTGCCCGATCTACCTGCGTTTTATCCATGTTGCGAATATTCCATCCTACATCCAGTAGCCGAAAATCCGTTTCGGGCGACAGGTTTCTCAAGCCTTCGAGCACTGTCGTGTAGTTTTCTTCGGGCTGCGGAAAAGCCCAATCCCCAAAAATAGCATGTGTATCGGCATTGGGGCCGGTTACTAATATTTTTTTCAATGTTTTTTTATTGAGCGGGAGTATATTGTTTTTGTTTTCGAGCAGGACGATCGATTTCCGTGCCATGTCCAATGCCGTTTGCCGGTGTTCGGCGTTAAAAATGATTTGCTTGCTTTCGGCGGCGTCAATATATGGATTTTCAAACAGTCCCAACTTGAATTTTGCCGCCAGTATTTTTTCGACCGATTCGTTTACTCGTTTTTCGTTCAAACGACCTTCTTTCACGGCTTTGATTACGCCTTCGGCAAATAGCGGCCCGTGCATGTGCATATCCAGACCGGCGTGGACAGTACCAAAAAAAGCGTCCTCTTTTGTTGCGTACACGCGGTGATAATCCTGCATCCGTTCCACATCCATCCAATCGCTTACGATAAATCCACCGAAATTCCACTCTTTTCGCAACACCTCTTCCATCAGCCAGCGACTTCCGTGCGCCGGGATACCGTTCACTTCATTGTGTGAAACCATCACCGTATAGACGCCCGCTTCGACAGCCGCTTGAAAGGGAGGAAAAAACACTTCGCGAATGGTGCGTTCCGAGACGTCGAACGGTGCGCCGTTGATGCCATTGACCGATTGTCCGCCACCCACAAAATGCTTGGCGCAGGCAATGATATTTTCGGGGCTTGAAAAATCCTTTCCTTGCAAGCCGCGAATAGATGCCTTTCCCAAGACTGAAACCAGGTAAGGATCTTCTCCAAAAGTTTCGCCGGTACGTCCCCAACGGGCATCACGCGTAATTTCTATGTTGGGTGCAAAAGTCCAGTGAGAGCCGGCAGCACGTACTTCCAAGGCCGTTTGGCGAGA
>JAISFI010000328.1 GCA_031263685.1 Dysgonamonadaceae bacterium
ATGCGAATACAACAATGCTTGCTTTATTTCTAATCATGATCATTATTTTTTGATATTTGTTGGCAAAAATACAAAATCTGCTTGATTTCATCGTCTTTACCGAACAAAAAACGCATCAAGTATTCCTGATCAACCATAACCGTAAGCCGACCATTTCGCTATGCTACTAACAAATGTATGGCTAATCCGGGTGTTAACTTGAATATTAAATATGCTGCTGCCTGCATGGCCGTGTGCCCTCCGAACTTTTTACTTGTTATCTCTTGCCTCAAACGTTCCATTGATCCGGAGCTTCGCGCCACTGCTTGAGCAAGTCCAACTGTTCTTCCCGGATGTACCCTGACTCCAGCGCCAATTGTAACAATTCGTTATAATCGGTTAACGCATGCAATTCACATCCGGCATGAGCAAAATTTTCGACAGCTAAAGGAAAAGCATAGGTAAAAATCGCCACCATGCCCAGTACGGGGTTGCCCATCCGGCGTAATGCCTCTACAGCCGCCAAGCTGCTTCCTCCAGTAGAAATCAGGTCCTCCACAACCGCCACTTTCTTGCCGGGTTCAAGATATCCTTCGACCTGGTTACCCAGGCCATGCCCTTTAGCCGAAGAACGCACGTATATGAACGGCAATCCCATAGCGTCGGCCACTAGTGCGCCCTGGGCAATAGCGCCCGTTGCTACGCCTGCAATCACCTCCGCGCCGGGGTAGTATTTCCTGATGGTGCATACAAGAGAATCCCTGATGATGGTGCGTATTTCGGGGAACCCAAGGGTACGCCGATGATCGCAATAAACAGGCGATTTCCAGCCTGACGCCCATGTAAAAGAATTTGCAGGTTCTAATTTTATTGCCTTACTTTGCAATAGATAATAAGAAATAGATTGATGAATATCTGCCATGGATCGTGATATAAAAATTTATTTTAACGACCGCGTCGTTGTATTAACCGACAAAAATATAAAAAGCTCGGCAATTGACAACGATCAGGTGAATGTCTTTGAAAATAAAAAAGTATTGGCGAAACGGTTGGAGCGTTTCGAAGAGTCGGATGATGCGTGTTTGTATATTAGCCATCCCGACCCGGATGAATTATTCGAATATGTTGTGGCATATTTCCAGTATATGGAAGCCGCGGGAGGTTTGGTGACTCGTCCCAATGGACATATTCTGATGATCAAGCGCCACGACAAATGGGACCTTCCGAAGGGCAAAGCCGAAAAAGGCGAGTCGCTGCAAGAAACCGCCATCCGCGAAGTGATGGAAGAATGCGGATTGAAAACGCCGCCAAAAATTACCGGCGAACTGGCGCATACGTTTCATACATACCATCAGGACGGAAACCGCATCCTGAAGCACACGGCGTGGTATGCGATGCGTCATGACGGCGGCGAAATCCTGTATCCGCAACTTTCCGAAAATATTACCAGTGCTGTATGGCTTCCCCAAACAGACTTGAACATCGTTCTGCAAAACACATACGAGTCTATCAAGCAGGTAATGGCTGAATGGTTGAAAACTTGACTTCTTTCCGCATACATCTTGTCTGTATTTTTTTATTGATTTCCCAGGGATTTGTATCGATGGCACAAACAAAGCATCCGGGAAGGGATAGTTTGCACCATGCCCAACCCAAAGAAAGCTTTTATGACCGGAATTCTTCATCAAAATGGATCCGCGAACTGAAAAACGTCATTGTTGTTTCTCCCAAAACCGAATCGGTTGCTGATTCGTTCAACATACAATCGCCCAGCAACATCTATATCGGTACCGAAGGACGGACCATTACCCGAATACGTATTGTGCGGATGAAGCCCTTCGGCTCTTCTTTGACCGATACGTCCGCGCATCATATTACATGGTTGGGCAAAGTCGGTAATGCCGTACATATCAGCACCAGCGAATTTATCATCCGCAATGCGCTGCTGTTCAACGAAGGGGATACAGTCAACAGTTTCAAGCTGGCCGACTCGGAACGGTACCTTCGCGCACTGAGGTATATCGACGATGCCTGCGTGGTTGCTGTTCCTATTTCCGACGATGAGGTCGAAGTGATCGTTGCCGTGCAGGATATTTTGCCTTATTCGCTTAGTTTCGGTACCAATTTTTCGTCGCGGGCCAACTTCGCGCTCACCAACTGCAACATACTCGGGATGGGGATCGAAATGCGCACCGGCGCCTTTATCGATTCGCAAGAGGATCACCTGATGGGATACGAGGCAATGTTGCGTTTGCCGAATATCGGCAGGTCATTTATCTCTATACAGGCTGATTACTTAGACCGGTATGAGAACCAGCGTTACGGTTTTACACTCAGCCGGGATTTTTACGCGCCTACCACCCGATATGCCGGACATCTGATTCTATACAATGCGCGTACCCCTGTTCGCTACTGCGATCCCAAGGGTAATTACCCGGAGGTAACGGCCATTACGGTCAGGTATAACCACCTAGATGCCTGGCTTGGCCGCTCATTCCAGATCGACAAAAAACCGTTCAATAAACAGCGTAATAACATTACCCTATCGATCGGAGCACAACGGATAAGTTTTGTCGATCGCCCGGAAAACTCGGAGGAGTCGTATTATAAGTTTCAGAACCGGACGACTTATCTCGCTTCGCTGACCTATTCGCAACAGGCGCATTACAAAACCAACCTGATCTACAATTTCGGCCGTACGGAGGATATCCCTTACGGATACCTGTTATCGATCGTTGGCGGCAGGGAAGTAAACGAAATGTATAACCGTCCTTATATCGGGACAAATGTTTCATCGGGTTACTTTATCCCAAAATTAGGCTACTTGTCGGGCGCCGTTTCATACGGTACTTTTTTTCGTAAAGGAACCGATCAGGGGGTTATTGATTTTGAACTGAATTATTTTACAAACTTGTATATACTCGGCAATTTCAGACAGCGTACTTTTGTGAACGGACAATATACACGGCAACTCTATAACAAACTGGACGATCAATTAGTTATTGACGGAGATTTTGGCATACCCGGCTTCCGGAATGATTCCGTGCTGGGGCGGCATCGCTTCAATCTCTCGGTTGAACAGGATCTGTTTACTCCCTGGGATCTTTACGGGTTTAAGTTTGTGCTGTATGTTTTTGCCAATTTCAGCTGGCTTGGCGGATACGATAAGCCCATCATGTTAAGTCCCCTGTATTCGTCATTTGGCCTTGGGGTGCGGATTAGAAATAACCGATTAATATTCAACACTCTTCAGATTCGATTCGCGTATTTTCCGAATATTCCGGAAAACTCGAGATTCCGCTATATCCATCCTTCAAAGGAAACGGTGCTGCAACCAAGAGATTTCAAGCCGAATGCCCCTGACATAATGCCGCTGTATTAATGAAGCCAATTGCGTAACGCAATGGAAGTAAAAATGCTCCATTTTTGTTGATCGGGTTTGCCCGCTATACTTGCCGCTGCATTTTGGATAATTGTTTTTTCAATTCCTCGATCGATTTGTCTTTGTCTTCAAGCGCTTTTCCCTGTTCTTTCAGCGCTTTCTTCTGTTCCCCGGGTGATTTTCCTTGCCTGCACAAGCTCTTTTTCTTTTTGAGCGATTTTACGCTCCTTGTCCTGCAACTCTTTCAGGTAGTCGTCTTCCATCTCCATTTCGATCTGTATGTCTCCACTTTCGGCGGCTATGCGCAGACGACGGACGATGGGACGGTACATCTCCGGGAAATCCTCTTCGTTCACGTTCATCAGGTGATGATTCATGGTGCGGTTCGTCTGGTCGAAGATGTTCAGCAACTTTTCCAGATCGTTGCGGCGGCGCTGCTTCAACTGGTCGATCTGTACAATCCACAAACGGTGGTGAAGGCTCTCGATAAACTCGTTCGACGGGATCTCTACGTTTTCGTTCGTCACGGCGTCTTTCGTATAGCTGTCTACCTGAATGACCGGACGACCGGAAATGCCGATGTCATATCCCAGCAGGAAGATGCAGTATATCCGGCGCGCTTTCCGATGATCCCCGATGCCGTAGGCGTTATCAGGGTTTTGGTAATGGATTCCCAGGTAACGGCGAAAACGCATGATGTCCGATGCCAGTTTGGCTTTCTGCAGTTCGATCATCACGGTTTTGAACTTGCCGCCCGGTAGCGCTATCCGCGCGGAGAAATCGAAGCGGCATACGGTGTATTGTGTCGTCTGTTCCGTTTCCCGTCCTTTCTGATACGGGCGGTACGTTCCTGCGATGCAAAATCCAGCTCTACTACTTCCTCCTGAATGATGGCCGAGAGAAACGCCCTGGCCGCTTTATTGTCCTCCATCATGAACTTGAAGGCTACATCGTATATGGGATTCGCGATATGCATGTCCGTTTTATTTTTTGGTTACGGTTACGGTCTAATTTTTTTTGAAAAACAGGATATGCCATTTAAAGAAGATAAAAAATGTATTACGATGTAGTTGAAATTCTTTGGAAAGAAGAGGCTGTCTCAAAAGTCCCTTAGATAATTTTGAAGTTACAAATTTATAAGTTCATCAATATTATATAAGGGCTAATACTGTCTAAAAAGCCATTTTGATCTCTAAAAACAGAAATAAGTGGCCTCTACAGTTGACACAACTTACAATCACTTACAATCTATAACTTTTGTAGATTGTAATTGGACTTTTGAGACAGCCCCAGAATTAGTTAAAGGGGAGCCTGATGGGTATATTGGTTTACCGCTTGTGATAGATGAAAGAAGCAAAATGTTTGAAGTGGTTCTTTCGAATGTTGTCGAATTTAAATCTGTTTCAGAACCGGGTTTCTTTCTTGACGGTGAAGAAAAAAAATAAATGACTTCGTATATGAAGCCATTGGATCTAAATATAGAAAAACTACCGGTTTTTTTTTATGGAGCAACGGAAAATCCGCACGGCATTTTTTTATCTATACCGAAACACTGGTTTTTGAGGCTTTAAGCGATTATGATCCGATTATCCGGCAACTTTAGTATTAGTAAGGGCTTTCAAATGTGACGAAAAAGGAAATCTGATTACGAAGAATGAAGGTCAATTCAAGAAATTTATATTTTTATATTTTGAATTCCCTTTGTTTTCCGCCAGTATTTTATACCCGAACCGCCTTTCTTTCCGGGGCATCCGGATTTTCAACCGCAGGACGGCGGACGGATGATGATTTCATGGGGAAATATGCTGATTTGAATGTTTTAGATGAAAATCCGGCAAAATCGGAAAGGCTTTGCATCCGCAAGGTGTCTCCGTTGTTCAGCCGCAGAAAAAGCCGAAGGGAATCAAAAACTTATCGCCTCAGCGGGAGCCGCCCGTGTATTGGTAATGCCCGATGATTTTGTAATTGAACAGGCAATCCTCAAGTACCTGTCCACCGCCAATGTTGTGGACAATCATGTACCTTTTCCCGTCGGTCGAACGTTTGTTG
>JAISFI010000352.1 GCA_031263685.1 Dysgonamonadaceae bacterium
CTAAAATCCCCAAAATATGGCAACAGAAAAAAACAGACCGCGTCAGGTCGGGCGCAAACCCAAAGCCGACCCCTGCCGGCATCGTTACGCAATCTATATGAACGATGCGGAAAATGTGCATTTCCTTTCCATGTGCGAAGACACGGGAATGGAGGATAAATCCCGATTTATAAAGTCATTTCTTTTCCAAAAGGAATTGAAAGTCGTGAAAATCGACAAAGCGGCAATGGATTATTACATGCGCCTGACTACTTTTTATGCGCAGTTCCGCGCTATTGGCAACAATTACAATCAGGTAACAAAGGCGTTGAAGTCCACTTTTACGGAGAAAAAAGCACTTGCGTTTCTATTCAAATTAGAGAAAGCGACGAAGGAATTGATTGCAATCAATCAAAAGATTATCGACCTGACCAAAGAATTTGAAGCAAAATGGTTGCAAAAATAAGTTCGGGAAATACGCTTTACGGAGTGCTGGCATACAACCAGATTAAGGTTGATGAAGACCATGCAAAAGTTATTCTTACGCACAAAATGCTCGAATCTTTGGACGGAAAATTCGACATTGGCATGTGTTTGCAATCGTTTGAACCGTACCTTCTGGCAAATAAGCGGACGGAAAAACCGGTCTTACATGTGTCGCTCAATCCCGACCCAAAGGACGTTTTAAGCGATGAACAATTGTCGGATATTGCACAAATCTATATGCAAAAAATGGGCTATGGCGACCAGCCGTTTATTGTTTACAAGCATGAAGATATAGAGCGCAGGCACATTCATATCGTTTCAGTGCGGGTGGATGAAGACGGCAAAAAGATTGACGGCAATTTTGAACGCCGCCGTTCGATGGATATTTGCCGGGAACTCGAACAGAAATTCGGACTTGTTCCCGCCGACCCAAAACAGCGACAGGAGGGTTTGCCCTTAAAGCCTGTCCGTTACGAAGACGGTGATGTAAAACATCAGATTGCAAATGTTGTCCGCAGCGTTGCACGTGATTATCATTTCCAGAGTTTGAAAGAATACAAAGCCCTGCTTACCTTATATAATATAGGCATGGAAGAAGTTCGAGGTGAAGTAAACGGCAAACAGTACAAAGGTTTGGTTTATTCTGCATTGAATGACAAAGGCGAAAAGGTGGGTAATCCGTTCAAATCCTCCCTGTTTGGGAAGTCCACAGGTATGGAAGCACTGGAAAAGCGCATCGAAAAGTCGGCGGAAATCATCAAAAACAAAAAGTTAAAAGAGCGCAGCAAACGAATTATTACAACCGCTATGCGTACCTGTAATAACCGTCCGGACTTTGAAAGGGCATTGGAGAAACAGGGTATTTCCGTTCTTTTCCGCACGAACGAAGAAAGGCGTATTTATGGCGCCACGTTCATTGACCACGAACAAAAATGTGTGTTCAATGGTTCACGTTTGGGCAAAGAATTTTCGGCAAACGTGTTCAATGACCTGTTTAACAACAGCAATCAGAAGTCGGAGCAGAGAGAAGACCACAAAGCCGGACAATCCTTTGAGCCATTCACGCCATCGAACAGGGAACAGGATGAAGGTTCAGGCATTGGCGGACTGTTCGACCTGTTCACTCCCGAAACAGCAGGTGACGAGATAGTGGAACAGAATTTTGTCCGCCGCCTGAAAAAGAAAAATAAGCGTCAAAGACGTATGTAACAACTCATAATTAATAATTTATAATTCAAGAAACTATGCAACAGGAAGATGATTTAAGAGGTTTGGCCAAAGTCATGGAGTTCATGCGGGCTGTCAGTATCCTATTTTGTGTTATCAATATCTATTGGTTTTGTTACCAGTCCATTGTTGATTGGGGTATTAACATCGGGGTTGTCGATAAAATCCTGATGAATTTTCAAAAGACAACCGGACTGTTTTCGTCTGTTTTGTGGACAAAACTTTTTGCGGTTGTCTTTCTGGCATTGTCGTGCCTGGGGACAAAAGGCGTCAAGCAGGAAAAGATTAAATGGTCGAAAATCAACACGTTTCTGTTTTTCGGCTTTATCCTGTTCTTTCTCAACTGGTGGTTGCTGTATCTGCCGCTTCCGCTGGTGGCGAACACGGCTTTCTATGTTTTTACGCTCACCCTGGGCTACATCCTTTTACTCGTTGCCGGATTGTGGATGAGCCGGTTACTCAAAAATAACCTTATGGATGACGTCTTTAATGTTGAAAATGAATCGTTTATGCAGGAAACACGGCTGATAGAAAACGAGTATTCGGTAAACCTGCCGACACGTTTTTTCTACAAAAAGAAATGGAACAAAGGCTGGATAAACGTTGTCAATCCGTTCCGGGCGAGTATTGTACTCGGAACGCCGGGTTCGGGAAAGTCGTATGCAATAGTTAATTCGTACATTAAGCAGCAGATTATCAAAGGTTTTTCAATGTATGTCTATGATTACAAGTTTGATGACCTTTCGGTAATTGCTTATAATATAATGCTCAATAATATGGATAAATACAGAGTAAGGCCGAAATTCTATGTAATCAATTTCGATAATCCCCGCAAGTCGCACCGCTGTAATCCAATAGCGCCGGAGTTTATGACTGACATTTCAGATGCTTATGAGTCAGCATATACCATTATGCTCAACCTCAATAAAACGTGGATTCAAAAGCAGGGGGATTTCTTTGTCGAATCACCCATAATCCTCTTGGCAGCAATAATTTGGTATTTAAAAATCTATCAAGACGGCAAATATTGTACATTCCCCCATGCCATTGAATTTTTGAACAGAAAGTATGCCGATATTTTCCCGATTTTAACATCCTATCCGCAGTTGGAGAACTATTTAAGTCCGTTTATGGATGCCTGGGAAGGAGGCGCTCAAGAACAGCTCCAGGGGCAGATAGCATCCGCTAAAATCCCGTTATCCAGAATGATAAGTCCGCAACTGTATTGGGTTATGACCGGAAATGATTTTACGCTGGACATCAACAATCCCGATGAGCCGAAAATCCTTTGTGTCGGTAATAATCCCGACCGGCAGAATATTTACAGCGCGGCTTTGGGCTTGTATAACAGCCGTATTGTAAAGTTAATCAACAAGAAAGGACAATTAAAGTCTTCGGTGATTATCGACGAGTTGCCGACTATTTATTTCAGAGGTTTGGATAACCTGATAGCCACCGCCCGAAGCAACAAGGTTGCCGTTTGTCTGGGCTTTCAGGACTTTTCGCAGTTGAAGCGGGATTATGG
>JAISFI010000003.1 GCA_031263685.1 Dysgonamonadaceae bacterium
GTGATGACGGGAACTTCCTTTTCAAAAAACTCGCTGGAGATGGACGGACATCCATCTAAACCGGCGGCGGTCACAACTGCTGCGTGCGCATTGCCGTTGAAATAATCTTCCGGCTGGGAGAAACAAAGCTGGATGGTATATTCATTATTCTGCGACTGGACACCTTCACTGCGGCTTGCCAGATTGTCGAAATACGTCTTCGGCATCGGCCAGGTGAGGTAACGGAAGTCGCCGATCACCCGGTTACTGATGGCTTCAACGGAAACGGTTCCCTGCAAACCGGAAGGATAATCCGTTGCTGCGGGCAAATTATAAGTCACCGGCGTGGCTCCGCTTTCCAAATCAATGGCTTTGGGGACGACAAGTCGCAATGAATCCGATATGACTACGCTTACATTCGGGCCGGTCTGGTTCTTGAATTTCAGCACAGCCTCAGCAGTTGTATTGCACATAAAATCGGAAACGCTGACCGTCGGGTTTTCCATGACCATATTCAGCGCGGAACTCTTTCCGCCAAGCGTGAGCCAGGAAGAATAATATTCCCTGTTGTTGGTGACGATGGAGGCTCCACAGATTCTTTCGCCATTGAAAATCACGCCGATACGCGGGGTTGAGAAACCGATGTCGCAGGTGGGTTTCAGCTTGAGACGCAGATACGTCGTGTCGTTTCCGGGTATCTGTCCGTTGCTCCCCAGTGCGGCAATGCCGGCATCGGAAAGCTGCAGGGTGATAATCTTATCGGCCGAGCCGTCTAATTTTTGTAATTCGGCGATAAATGTACTGCCGGTAACTTTGTAATTTACATCATTGATTTCAATGTAAGTAGAATCGGGCACATACTGCAATCCGGCGGGTACGCGAAGCTGCGCTGTCGTGTTAACCACCGCTCCCTGAGCGCCGAACGTGCTGAAAGCGATTTCCACGGGAAAGTTTTTATTGATAAAAATTTCATTATCCGTGTAATCTCCTGCTTCCGGAACAACCGGATTTACAGGCGTTGCAGACAGCGGTTTGATGTATCCGCTCAGACGCGATTCCACGTTTTGAACGGTCAATGTCAATTTGGGATAGATATATTGTTTTGGCCCGGACATGTCCGTTTGCTGTGCGACCAGGAAACCGGCATCGGTCATTTCAATGCTGCCGTTGATGTATGGATTCCATCCCGTTCCGGTTTGTGTGGGGTCGAAGATGGGATATACGGTTACGGTTTGGTTGTTGCAGTCCGTTCCCGAATACTCTACTACAAGAGTGTCTGTCAGAGGAGCTCCCGGCGAGATGTTCGGCAGCGGTATCCAACGGCCGCCATCGCCGATGCCTGTATAGACGGCGCCGCCCTGCCGGATTAATCGGGTGTTTTGTACGGGTCCCTGAACGTACAGCCAGCCGCCGCAGGCATTGCCGGAGGTTCTGGTATTTTGCAGGGATAGCATCCAGCTTACAGTAGATGACAGGGCATTCTGAACGGTATTGCCGGCGGAAACGGCTCTCAGGCTTCCAGCATCAATGTAAGTAAAAGCAAAAGCTTCGTTGCTGTGATTTGCATAATCTACCAATGCATTTTCTTTTGCCATGCGTGGTATATTGGCCTGGGTATATGTGTGATTGTCACAATATACAGTCATAGTAGCATAACTCGTCCCGGTAGGTGCGCCGGGTACAGAAGAAACTTTCAGATTTCGAATGGAAACAAAGTATCTGCCGTCCGGTAAGGGAAATTTGGTTGAACCATTCCAGTTTACATCAAAAACATTGCTTCCCAAAACAAACGTTTTACGGGTAAAAGAATTGACATGAACATCTGAGGCTGTAAGAACAGTATCTTTACTGCTGCTTCCTCCTGTTTGAAGATAATATGCAATCCTGCATGTAGCGCTATTTTCGGTAAATACATACCCTTCCGGTAATTCTATTATGATTGAGTCTACCGTACCCACATGCCTGTATTCATAAGGGGCGAGAGTCTGATTCAGGCGGGTCGTTCCGACGTCCACACCGTGAGTAATAGGATTTTCCGTAATACCGTTAAATTGATATGATGGGTTGTTAGTATATCCTGTATTGTCAGTAATAACTATGGGAGGCGCTGAATAATTGAAAGAAAACGGATATGCCTCTTTTCCCTTTCTTTCATCTCCAATAATAAGTACGGAATCCAGACGCGCCTGCAAGCTTGCACCTTTAATCCGGGAAGTTTTCGATGCATAAAACCAGCTATTCATTGTAGACATAGTGGAATTAGTGTTATAATTATTGGGACACTGTATTTCTACAGTAAATACTACCTTATCATTCATTGAAAACGGCTTTCCGTCCTTTTTGCTTATCTCCCAAATATAGGCGTATCCTGCATTGGGCTGAACAAAAGATCCATCTCTGGGAACTGTGATATTTCCCGATCTGCTGTTGACTAGA
This sequence comes from Dysgonamonadaceae bacterium, assembly GCA_031263685.1. GTDB lineage: Bacteria > Bacteroidota > Bacteroidia > Bacteroidales > Azobacteroidaceae > JAISFI01. The sequence continues at coordinate 2,416 of JAISFI010000003.1, forward strand.
GAATCTTGTAAAAGACCGGCATTTTCGTTTAATGTCAAAACTTTAGCCACCGGATTAACCGCAAGCTTGTCATTATCTAATCCTGTAAACAATACTGCATACAATGTTGTATCTCCATCTTCCAGCATATTTGCCTCCCATGAAAATTGGGCCGTATCGCTCATTAAAAGAAATGTGTGCTGTATTTTTTCCGGATCGGCCGGTGTGTTTCCATAGTCCGGCTCACCGTCATTGTTATCATCAGTCCAGCCCATGGTCATTCGACGGAAAGTATAATCGTAAGTAACACCCTCTTTTTTGCACATTAATGTGAAAGACGGATAAATCTGCATCCCGTCATACATGACGTCTGCACAGCCGCCGCCCACAGTACCCGTCGGATAAATAAACAGGCGTATCTCCCCGTTGACGGTTTCGTTTTTATCATTTTCACAGGTACTTTTCAGATTCAGGCTCAACATTCCATAAGTTAAAGCCTCCGGTTTATCCGTTTTATACAGCGTAAATCTATAGACGGTACTGTCTCCTGCCGCATTAAGACTGTATGTAAAATCTTTTACAGGCCAGACGGTAGCAGGATAGCCTTTTCGGTACACTGTAATATCCGCATCTGTTTGAGTTTCCAGTATCAAACCTTTGGGCAGTGTGATTTGGCAAACCGCTTTTGCATTGTCGGAACTCAAAAGAGATGAATTGAGGGCTGCAATATCCATTTCCGTTGTATATGTTTCAACTGCATTGTTTGTCAAAAAGGAAAGGGCATTAGCTGTAGAAAAATTATAAAAGCCATTATAGCAATCCGACGGATCCAAATAATAATATTGATTAGCATTAGCTCGCATGGTCTCTCCACATGCATTGGTATACGAAAATAATTGAGTTTCATAGAATGGTGTACGATGAACAGAGCCGTTAATCTTCCAGATATATCTGTAAAAATCGGATGGGATTCCTCCCCCGAAACATATATACAGAGTATCCTGATTATTCTCTGCAAGATATTGAGGCGCCTCTATTAGTACGCTTTGTGCGATTCCTCTATACAATGGATTGATCGAACTGCCCGTTGAATATTTATTTATAATATTTATTCTTTGGGGTTTCTCCCATTCACCATTATTGCCTTTCTTTATTTTGATGGTTGATGTATCTACAAATCCAAAATTTCTCATTCCACAATACAGCATGATATTTCGAGCCTGTCCCTGACCTTTGTTTGTTATAGCGCATGAAAATTCATTGACACTTCCATCCTGACAGATTATTTCATCAATTTTCATATTGTCTGGAACACTGACAATTTCCGGATAGGGATGATTTCCGATGTTTGCAGAGAAAGTTCCCTGAATATTGCTTATATCTGTCTGTATTTTTATATTATTCTGTACAGCCCAAGCGGAAGCATACATAACAAGCATGTTACCACAATTATTTTTGGCAACATCTACGAAAACGGGTACGGATTCTTCATACCCAATTCCCTTTCCGGAGGGGAAATCGGATTTTCTTAACTTGACGGTGCAATTGGTTATATATGGTGCAGTTGTCGTATTTGTTGTGATTATCTGATCTAAGGAGATGGAGGTTTGACTTCCCGGATTTCCTGTTTTCCAGTTGCTTAAGGTTATTCCTCCAACCGGGAAACTAAGTGTTATTGTGAGCGAATCTACGGCTCCACCGTAGGCGAAAAGTTCAAACTGGAATGTCTGTGGGATATAGCTCAATTCTTTGTCTACGGCATTATTGCTTCCGAAACTCATCGCTAAATTTGGGTTTTGATCGGCAGGCAGAGACGCCGGATCTCTGATTTCAACTTTGGCGTAATTGTATGTGTAAGTGAGCGGTAATGTAGCTATGCGATTGTCTGCGGATGTCGAATTATTTTCATACACGTTAACTGTAACGTTCTGGTTTCCAGTTCTTATTCCGTTGTATTGTGTCTTTGAATAGCGCGGTATGCGGTAATAGACAACCTGGCCGATCGCAATGTTAGTGGCAGGGAATCTTAATGTTCGGTCACTGATAATAGACGGGATTCCTAAATCGACGGCGCCTAATTTTGTTACTTGTGTTTCATCGAAAACTTCTTCCGCGTATGGAAGAACGATTTCGACAATTCCATTGTTGATATCACTTCCAGTCGCATAGAAATAAAATTCTACGAAGCTGTTTACTGAAGATCCGACGTTAATGTCACTGGCAAAAGAAGCATTTATTCCTGTGCCCCAGTTGATAGTTTGGGCGTGCATGCCCGATGCGCACAGCAGAAACAGGCATATCAGCAGATTGTTTATTGTTTTCATAATTTTTCCTTTCTTAGGGTGTTAGACGTTTTTTTGTACTTGATAAAGAGTCCGTAAAGGACGACGCATACAGCGAGCAGGTGATTGGCTTCACCAATAGGCGTTCCCAGGGCAATGCCATCACCTTCAGGTCTTTCCGTGAGAGTGCTTTTCTCGGAAGAAAAAAGCCCGGATGGTGTATTGCCACCTTTCAGGATGGACGGCTCGGTTAATACTGAGGCGGAGCGGTTTCCCGATCCGGACAGCCCGCTCGACGAGTGCTGGTAATCGGCACCGGATTTGTACAGTCCGGGTGTGCGGCCTTGGAGTGGAAGAAGCACGCACCACAATAAACCGAGGAGAATAAAGTAACTCAATTTGCAATGTGTTTTGTTATTCATTTTTTTGATTTGTGAGTTGTGAATAAAATAATATAGTGATATGTAATGATTTTGCTGTAGTGATATTTTCTGGATTGCTTCAGGCTATCGCCTTCGCAATGACGATGCTCTCTACCCGTCATTGCGAGCCGCTTGCGGCGAAGCAATCCAGCAGGCGGCAGGACATGGCACGCCATGCCCCCGCTCGGCGTAGCGTCTTCGCTACGTCGTGCTAAAAGCAAGCGTCTACGCTTGCAGCATGTATTTTGTAAGGCAGGAGCCTTGCTTTTAACTCGACGTAGCGTGGACGCTACGCCGAGCAGAATTGCTCGAAATATTAAAAATAAATAAAATCTGCGGTAGTATTGTTCTTTTCCCGATATGCTTATCGGTCTTTGTAAGTAGGATTTACACCTTAATATAGATGTGTGTGTGTGTGTGTGTGTGTGTGTGTGTGTGTGTGTGTGTGTGTGTGTGTGTGTGTGTGTGTTGCGAAATTATTCGGAACTTCCAAATAATCTTCGTTAAAGAAATATAAATTCACACT
>JAISFI010000183.1 GCA_031263685.1 Dysgonamonadaceae bacterium
CATGCAGTAAGCCTCTTTCTTACTGAAATGGGGTTTTTGTTGTGTGACGGATTTTCCGTCAATACGGGATGGTTTACGGCGGGACCTCAAATTAAAGGGGTTGCCAATAACCCTAAAGAACGGTACGACAAGGAAAAGCACACGCTGCTTTTCGAGTTTCATCAGGGCGCTCGGCTGCGGAAAGAACTCGAAAACGTAACGGTCGAAGTTCTGGGTGTTGCCGATACGGATGCTGCAATTACTCAGGTAGTCGACGTGAAGTCGAACAGTGTGAACGACCTGCTCACCCCGAACCGCCCCCTGATCATTTCCGGCTACAAAATCAAAATTGCCGGCAACAATGCCGCGAATGGCATCTATTTCGTGAATCAGGCCACTGAAGAACGGACACGTGTGGATGTTTCCGACATCGTGACCAACAATCCTTCGGAGTTGATCATAGTAATTCCACCATTGGCGGCAGGTACGTACCTGCTCGAAGTGACGACGCAGTATGCTGTAAGCCTCCTGCTGAAAGAACCGAGGACGGCCATGTTTGATAAAACGCTTACGGTAGAATAATCTGTGATTTTTTGAGGGTGTGTCAAATGCTCTTTCGACGAGAGTCTAAATGGTCTTTAGTCGAGAGACTAAATGGTCTTTAGTCGAGGGACTAAATACTCTTTAGTCGAGGGACTAAATGCTCTTTAGTCGAGAGACTAAATACTCTTTAGATGGATTATGATTTTTTTTTGCACTTAAAAATAATCATAATAATCAGTGATGTTACGCAGTACTTTTTGTGCACTGCAATGCACAAATATATACCTTGCGTAACATCAGTTATTTATTGATAAAAAGTTGCATTTACTAATTGAACGGGCTTTGTTGCAACAGCATCCGGAACGGATGCAATCTGGGTAGCCCGAACGTTTTAACGTCGGGTGTATTACGACGTAGAAGCGGAGCGGCGAAGCCCCGAAATATTTTATCCGATGAATGGATTCGATTTGATTCATGCAACGGACATAAAAATATTTCGGGGCTTCGCCGCTCGGATGGAGGTGGGTTCATCCCATACCCGGCGTTAAAACGCCGGGCTACCAATATATCGCCCCGTTGGGGCTACGAAAACAGGCCACCATTATTCACCGTTGATTACAGGGCTTTCAGCCCTTAGCCTGACGGCTATGCCCGTAGTGGGTTGAACAGCTTCGCAGTTCGGATACGGGGGGGCTGTCCATGTCCCCGAGCTACGCCTGCGGCTTGCACGGGGTTATCCATCTTGGACGCCTTCCGGCGTCGACCTGCAATGCACAAATATATACCTTGCGTAACATCAGATAATCAATTAAATCAAAAAAATCACAGTTCAGACAAAATATTTCGAGGCTTCGCCGCTGATGCGCTTCATCGACTGTCAATCCCCGACGTGAAACGTCGGGGATACCAAGATGACATCCGCTCCGGATGCCGGTGCAACAAAGTCTGTCCGAACTGTGATTAGATTGATTTAAATAAGGGCTATGATTTTTTGAGAGTACAAAACAATCCGCAGGATTGAATACAAATAACCCCCAATGAAGCAAAACGATTGGGGGTTATGGATAAAGGTTATGGATTAGGGTTAGGGCTATGATGAAGATACACAGCCTAAAGCGCTTAAAGCGCCTTAATCTCTTTCAATACGTCGTTCGTTTTACGAACAGCTTCTGCGCTCTTTTCGAACAATGCTTTTTCTTCAACATTCAACTGGTAATCGACGATTTTTTCAACGCCATTGCGACCCAGCACAGCAGGAACGCCGATACAAATATCCTTTTGTCCGTATTCGCCTTCCAGGTAAACGCAGGAAGGAATAATCCGCTTGTAGTCGCGAACAATAGATTCTACAACATAAGCTCCGGCTGCTCCGGGAGCATACCAGGCTGAAGTTCCGAGCAAACCTGTTAACGTGGCTCCTCCAACCATCGTATTGGCGACTACCTTATCCAGCGTGTCGGCATCCAGTATCGTGCTGACAGCTACGCCGTTGTAAGTAGCCAGACGTTTCAGGGGAATCATCGTCGTATCTCCGTGACCTCCGATAACCGTGCCATCTACCTGAACGGGATTTACGTTCAAAGCCTGGCTCAGGTAGTATTTGAAACGGGAACTGTCTAAGGCGCCACCCATACCAATCACCCGGTTCTTTGGAAGACCGGTTGCTTTCAGCGTCAGGTAAGTCATAGTATCCATGGGGTTGGATATAACAACAATGATTGCGTTGGGAGAATATTTCAACAGACTTTCCGCAACACTTTTCACGATGTTGGCGTTTGTGCCGATCAACTCTTCCCGAGTCATACCCGGTTTGCGGGGAATACCCGATGTGATGACAACTACATCCGATTGTGCAGTCTTGCTGTAATCGTTGGTCACGCCCACCACTTTCGTCTCAAATCCAAGAGTCTGAGTTGTTTGCAACATGTCCATTGCTTTTCCTTCTGCAACGCCTTCTTTTACGTCGAGCATTACTACTTCGTCGGCAATCTTGTTGAATGCCAATACATTTGCACAGGTAGCTCCTACATTTCCTGCGCCTACTACTGTTACTTTCGTCATTGCTGTTAAATTTAAATGATTATATTTGTTTATTCAATCTGAGGCTGCCGATGTACTGCTTCAAACCTCAAAACAAAGGAATGAGACATCTTGAAAACAGCGCCGCAAAGATACAATCTCCGTTTTAAATAAAGAAAAATTTCCATATTTATTTTTCTCAAAAAAATGGGTGCGATACATTCCCGAAAACCTTGTCGTTGTTCAAATGTTAACATTTTTGTAATCCCTCTTTTAAGCTGTTAAGGCAGGTTAAGCCTTTTCGTTCTCGGTTAAAAGTGTTAAAATCGTCCGAATATAGTTTCCTTTCGCACGTTATTTGTAATATATTTGGCGAAAATAATTTTTTATAAACATCAGTAATTAAATATTTGTATCGTATGAAAAACGTATGGAAATTATTTGTAGTTATTACGCTAGCGGGAATTGTGAGCGCCGGAATAGCGGTAGGCACTTATAGTTATTTGAATAAGAAAAACGGTAATAATAATGTTACCGAAGTATTTAATCAGCCGGTACGCTTTGCTGCCATCGGGTCGGCTGCGGAAAATACGGATTTTACACAGGCTGCAGAAAATAGCGTACATGCTGTCGTACATATTAAATCGACGGCAAAAGCCGTGTCGTCAAGCAGGAGTCAGCGCTATGTAGATCCTTTCGAATTCTTTTTCGGTCCGGGTAACGGCGGCAGTTTTCAACGTCCGGAACCACAACCCCGCACCGGATTTGGTTCCGGTGTGATTATTTCTACCGATGGCTATATTGTTACAAACAATCATGTGGTTGAAGGGGCTGACGAAATTTCTGTTTCCTTGAATGACAATAAGTCATACACTGCCAAATTGATCGGCGCCGATCCTGAAACGGACATTGCGTTGATCAAGATAGAAGCAAAAGATCTTTCAGTAATGCCTTTCGGCGATTCCGAAAAATTGAAAGTAGGAGAGTGGGTGCTGGCTGTAGGAAATCCTTTCAACCTGACTTCTACCGTAACAGCCGGTATCGTAAGCGCTAAAGGCCGTGGGAACGTATTTCCAAATGCCGGAAGCCGTTCTCAGATGAAAGTCGAATCTTTTATTCAGACCGACGCGGCAGTAAATCCGGGCAATAGTGGCGGTGCATTGGTCAACACGAAAGGCGAACTGGTAGGTATCAATACCGCGATCTATTCCGAAACGGGAAATTTTGCCGGTTATTCTTTTGCTGTGCCCATCAGCATAGTCAGTAAAGTAGCGACCGACTTGAAACAATATGGTACAGTACAACGGGCTATATTGGGTGTAACGATTCAGGATATCGGCGTGTTGCAGCAAGTCAAGCCGGAAGTTGCCGAAAAACTGAAAGTAACGGAAGGCGCTTATGTCACAGGATTTTCCGAAAGAAGTTCGGCAAAAGGGGCTGGAATTGAAGAAGGTGACGTAATTACTGCCATCAATGACGTAAAAGTAAAAAACGTGAGCCAGTTACAGGAACAAATCAGTCTTTACAGTCCGGGCAACAAAGTGAAAGTCAGCGTACAACGCGGTAGTGATAAAAAAATTATTACTGTCGATTTGAAGAACAGACAGGGAAATACGGATTTACTGAAATCTTCGTCGGCTGCCGAATTGCTGGGAGCCGCATTTGTTCCACTCGAGGAAGCAAAACTGAAACAGTACGGAATCAGTTCCGGTATTCAGGTGTCGGGCGTAACTGCCGGTAAGTTCAAAGAAGTTGGCATCACCAAAGGATATATCATCATGCTGGTAAATGAACAGAAAATTGCCTCACCGGAAGAATTTGACAGTATTGTTGATAAAATTCTCAGAACATCTTCCGATGATAAAGTGTTATTTATAAAAGGATTTTATCCAAACGGCAAGGCAAAATATTATGCCGTAGATTTGAATGAATAATTAGGTTGCGAAGAAAGTAAGCATGGTTAATTGTTGTTAATTGCGACAGAACAAAGGCGTATAGACACAATATTTCCGCGTGTTTATACGTCTTTACCAAAAGATATTATTATCTTTGCAGCCCGAAATTTCGCAAAATACATGAGACAATTAAAAATTACAAAATCGATCACCAATCGGGAAAGCGCTTCTTTGGATAAATATCTTCAAGAAATTGGTCGCGAAGATTTGATAACCGTAGAAGAAGAAGTGGAATTGGCACAAGCCATCAGAAGAGGTGACCGTGCTGCGTTGGAAAAGTTGACACGTGCTAATCTACGTTTTGTAGTATCTGTTGCCAAACAGTATCAAAACCAGGGATTAAGCCTTCCGGACTTAATTAATGAGGGCAACCTCGGATTGATTAAAGCCGCGGAAAAATTCGATGAAACACGTGGTTTCAAGTTTATTTCTTACGCCGTATGGTGGATACGTCAGTCCATTTTGCAGGCATTGGCCGAGCAGTCGAGAATCGTTCGTCTTCCATTGAATCAGGTAGGTTCCCTGAATAAGATTACGAAAGCATTCTCCAAGTTTGAACAGGAACATGAACGTCGACCGTCTCCCGAAGAACTCGCAGAAGAATTGGATATCCCGGTAGATAAGATCTCCGATACCTTGAAAGTATCCGGACGTCATATTTCCGTAGATGCTCCTTTTGTGGAAGGCGAAGACAACAGCCTGTTAGATGTCCTGGTGAATGACGACGCGCCTATTGCCGACAGAACATTGATGAACGAATCTTTATCCCGGGAAATTGAAAGAACACTTTCTACCCTAAGTGACCGGGAAAGAGACATTATCAAAATGTTTTTCGGCATCGGAAGCCAGGAAATGACCCTGGAAGAAATTGGTGATAAATTTGGGCTGACTCGTGAGCGCGTAAGGCAAATCAAGGAGAAAGCCATCAGAAGATTGCGTACAAGCAATAAAAACGATTTACTAAAAAGTTATTTGGGCTGATTTGCCCATTGATTTACTCAATGCAGTAATGTAAAAAAGGCAATTTTGTTTACAGAATTGCCTTTTTTGGTCTGTTGGGCACATCCATCATTTCCTTTTTTTTCCTGTTTGGCAAACTATTTGCAACTCTTTTCGGAAAATGATGATTCAAGTAGTATTTTATAGTCTGCACATGCAGTTTTAATTTACTTGTAGTCAGTAAAATGTTATATAATCAATAAAATATTAAAGCAAACAAACGAATAATGGAAGAAAAAGAATCGGAAAACGAATGGGAAGGTCTGAATAATGAGGCTGACAATATTGCGGAAGATACGCCAAAAGAGCAGTTAACTGAGGAGTCGCTTGAAGAATCCGAAGAGCTATCTGACAAATTGGCGACAGAATTAGCTACTCTTAAAGATACTCACTTGCGCCTGATGGCAGAGTATGACAATTACCGCAAACGTACGCTCAAAGAAAAAGCAGAATTAATTAAAAATGCCGGCGAACAGATATTGACAGGTCTGCTTCCAGTCGTTGACGACTTTGAACGCGCATTGGATAACATCAAACCGACGGATGAAGTAATCCAATCATTTTCCGACGGCATATCCTTGATATACAATAAATTCTCCACCTTTCTGATGCAACATGGTGTAAAAGTTATCCAAACAAAAGATGAAGATTTCAATCCTGATCAAATGGAAGCTATCGCAACTGTTCCAGTTCCGGAAGAGCAACTAAAGAGAAAAATTGTCGATTGCGTACAAAAGGGATATACCTTGAACGAAAAAGTAATTCGCCATGCCAAAGTGGTAGTAGGAGAATAAAAACAAAGAAAAATGGCTAAAAGAGATTATTACGAAATATTAGGCGTAAGTAAAAATGCTTCTACGGATGAAATAAAAAAGGCATACCGGAAAAAAGCTATCCAATATCATCCGGATAAAAATCCGGGTAACAAAGAAGCCGAAGAAAAATTTAAAGAAGCGGCAGAGGCTTACGAAGTGTTAAGTGATGACAATAAACGTCAGCGGTACAACCAATTTGGCCATGCTGGGGTAGGAGGGGCTTCCGGTGGAGGCGGATTCGGCGGAGGAATGTCTATGGATGACATTTTCTCCCAATTTGGTGACATCTTCGGCGGTCATTTTGGTGGTTTCGGCAATTTCGGAGGCGGTTTCGTTGGCAGTGGCCGCCGGGTGAGGAGA
>JAISFI010000282.1 GCA_031263685.1 Dysgonamonadaceae bacterium
ATGGCCAGTCCGCTGCCGATGCCCAGTTCTACGTTGGGAGTGCTGAAAGCGCCTGTCCACTGGCCGGTCTGGTTGGTGCCCGTTTCGGGATTGATGAGGCTGAACCGTACCGTATAGGCCGTCTGTTTGTCGACATACGGATCTGGGTCTTCCTTGTAGAAGTCTCCGCTGTACATATTGTGCAGGGGCGGCGAGAACATGTACCACTGGTTGGCGGCGAGATTCAACCGTATACGTGCATTGTCATAGACCAGGAGGTCTTGACGGCCAAGTTCTGCGCCGTCTTCAAAGCTGATAATGCCACAGGCCACCGTATCGGTCAGGACTGGGTATTGCGTGCTCACGTCGGAGGGCAGGGTGACTGTTGTAGCCAGGGCGGGCAGGTATCCCATGTCATCATCATTCGAATTTCCGGTTGTCCAGTTGGCGGGATTGAGCCAGACAGTATCTGCGGCATCCGTTCGCCAGGAGAGATCGGCGGGCGGCGTGCGGAGGGTGACGGGAATTTTGCCATAAGAGCGGGTGAAATCGGCCTTGATATATACCATCACCGTATCGGCCACTGTCCGGAGCGGATGGGTGTAAGTGGCGCCGGAAGGGAACGGAGACGTTAAGCCTTCATCTGCATACCAGCCGCCGTTGAACTCGTTGGAAGTAACCTGCACCTCGAACGGCTTACCGATGGAGGCCATATTATAAAGGTATGGATTGGGCGTTTTCAGCGTCAGCAGGGCAATATCTTCCGAATCATCGCCCAGCGGGAATGGAACATTGTCACAATTCGCATCAAAACTCGTGATCGTATAAATGCCGACCGTTATTTCATGCTCCGGCGAATTGCGCAACGCATCTTCCCGGGTAGCGCGGTAATTGACCGGAATATGGTAAGTAAACGGCTGTTGAGCGCCCTTATCCAATCTGCTATTCAAGGATCCAACCGGAAGATCGATGCGCAAAATCACCTGATTGGCGGCGGCGGCATCGGCATCCGTTGTATAATAGGCGTTAACGCTCGCTCCATTCACTTCGGAAGCGGTAGAAGAAATCGAGATTTGCGTCAAGTCGGGTTCCAGCCACCTGGGCAGGACAAGATCCATGTAATCGAAGGCATTCACCTCATCATGATTCGGGTCAAAGTCTTTCGTTACCGTTACTTGCAATACATTTGAAAGCAGATTTCCTCCAAACGACAGGTTGTTATTTTCCAGAGAGATAGATGGCGTAAACCTGTAATTGAACGTGAGCGCAGCCCAAATTTTATCGGAAGCCTTTTCCTGTACGCTGACCGTTGTTTGATTCAGGAAGTCCCGGGCAGAAAAAGCATAGTTGAAGTTGATCCCGTTCAAACCGGTATTACAATCCGGCGTAAATCCCAGTTCCAGTTTGATGTTTTTCGGAGCAACCGTATTACTCCTCCATCCGGGGAAGATAAGTTCCGTCACTCCCAACAGCTTGGCGGTTTCGATACTTGCGCTTCCTGTTTGAAGAAATGCGTTTTGTAATGTGGACAGATAATCGCCGGAAAGCGTCTGCTTCGTAGCATTGTCTGCCGGATAGTAATAAGATAAGGAAGTAAGCGCCTGTCCTGCGGGCGCTGTAATAGTGGCGGTTGGATTTAGGATGTCGCTGTCGCTGGTTTCGCTGTCCATGACGACGTTGACTTTGTATTCTGTATTAAATCTGATTTTATCGGCAGGAACGGTCATGGATCCCTGTATGTCGCAATTGGTCGATGTTTTTACCGTAGCTGTGACATCCATTCCGATGTAGCTTGCGCCCAGATAATCGGGGGCGGCAGGGTTGGTGATGGCGCTCAGTCCCAGAGCGGTATTCGGGGTAAAACCCGTATCGCCGAAACCGGAAATCAGGTAAAGCGTGACGGGAGCGCCGGATGCGTTTTGATTGTTCAAGTCGCATTGCAACTGGTAGTTTGAAATTTCATTTGCCGTTAAACTGCCCAGGCTAACCCAGCATCCACCGGTCACAGCGTAGACGTCCGTAAGCGCAACGTTGTTCCTTTTTAATGAAAGATTTTCAATGTCTCCGGCAACAAAAAGCCATACCGGATATTGAGCGCCATCGTCGCTGCTACTGATGCTCACATTGATGGATGGAATGGTTACGCTCTTGCCGTAGGAAAGGATTTCATTGCTGCCGGAGATGGACAATGAACCGGCGATGCCGTTGTAGGTGAGAGGATTGTTTCCTTCGGCATAGCTGGATGTACTTGCAAAATCAGTATGAGACGACCGGTAGCGGAAGCGCGTTTTGACGTTGGTATGCAGCGGAAGGGCGTTCGTTGGCTGGGCGATAATTTTTATATAGTAATTCCACGATTGATTCTGGTAAATCCATACATCCGTACCCGGATTGCCGGTAGTATGCGTAGCGGGATTGTAATCTTTTCCATGTACAAAACGTGAGAATACATCATAATTGTAGGTAACTGTTCCGTCGGCGTTTACAATAGAATCGCCGGTATGTTTCAGTTGAATAAAATCGCCGTTAGCCGATGATTCATCTGTACTGGTATTTTTTTTTATTATCAGAGAATCTACGTTCAAACCTTTATCTACGGTAATCGTGACGTTATCAAATACGAATGTAGGACGATATTCGTTCGAAAAACTCCAAGTATAGGAAGAATAAGGACGAATAAGAGTTATACTGTCTCTACTACTGCTGATTACTCTTTCGATGTCACTTTCAGGTAAGCTTAATCCTCCAGCGAAATTTGCATAATGCACCCTCATTTGCTCCTGCAGAATATCACTCCCCTGTCTGTTGGTCGGACTAAACGGAGAGGATTCCAACACCAGCGATAGGTAAACCGAAACTTTAACATCCGAATATGCAAGATCATTTAAAGCACTGACATTTGATGTAAGTTTGAACGGAATGGTAATGGTTGTTTCACTACCCTCCGTAAGAGGCGTGGCAAGTTTGACTTGCAAAGCAATTTTTTTTGTAGTTATATCGCCAACAAATGCCTTTGTTTCCGTTGAAATAGGAGTGTCGGTACTGGAATTGACAATAGAAACCCGCGTTGCATCTAAAATAAATCCGTTTACAAATGTGCTTTCCAGCAAAACATACAGATATTCACAGTTATTGTTGAGCGCTCTCGTGTTAATGATTATCCGCCCGCTGTCGCCCTGTAAATAAGCATGATGATTGATTGAAGCATCGGAGGCTAATGCTGTCGGTAATGACGGCGTATTTCCGTTTGTACTTTTGACCGCCCAGCCTCGGGAATCTCGCTTTAACGCGAGGGAGGTCATTTTTATACCGCTCTCTCCCTTGATACATGAGACACTTTGCGTCATTTTCGCTACATGTTTCAATACCGGACGGTATTGCTTGATTGTTGGAGCAACGTTGGCGCCCAAATCCCAGTTAACCCAATAACGGATTGTTCCGGTCTCTATATCGTCCGAACTATTGTAAGAAAGTGAGTTTTTAGGCGCTGCCCGATAAGTAATCGACAATGTAGCGGCATTCTTTCCGGTTGCAAACGAATAGATGTTGTTGGTGCCGGTCGCATCGAGCGTCAGCGTGCCTGTAATGCTGCCTCCTGCAATTTTAATATCCGAAATGGAGTTAATCGTCAGCCATTTTGGCACCTCAATATATATGGAATCTCGGAACTCTGTTGAATGTCCTCTAAAATTAATGGGTAAAGAAGTGGTTGCAGTGGCGTTTTCATTAATCAGTAATTCGGGGGCATTGCCAGTACAAGTTGACGGTTCAGGATATAGATTATTAGAAAAGAAGTTTATCGAAGTTGGATCGAGTACTATGCCGTTCCCATTATAATCAAAACTTTTCAGCAAGCCACAGTCCATTCTTCCATACCAATACCACTCTGCAGTCCTGCTCGTCCAACTCCAATTTGAATTGTCAAATATATTTCCGGTAGCAATCGGAACATAGATAAAAAATTCTTTTCCGGCAGGAATGGAGTCTTCAAATGAAATTTCGACGCCTCTGGGTGCATTGATATACTGAGGCAATACTTGTATATTTACATGACTTAGTGACCAGGGATAAATGAAATTTTTATTGGAAACGGTCTTGAATCCCGGAATATCTTCGATTCTGTAAAGAATCGATTCTCCCGTTTTAATATAAGTAGCTCCACCTCCGTCGATTCTGTAAAAAGAATTAACCCTGAAATTGAATTGGCGTATTGCTACAGTTCCCGTATTTTTCAAAGAAACTCTGAAGTAATTGGTCGTCGTTCCATCGAAAGCAATTGTTGGCAGTAATGTCAGCATATCCTCAAGTGGATCATCATAAGCATTTGTCAGATAGGTATATTCTACATATCTTAAGCTTGCATTTCCACTGGTAGTTTTATACCTGAGTGTTGCTGTAAATAAATCGGCATAGACCGCGCAGTTTCCGTCAGCGGGGTAGATGGCCGAGAGTTTAACCGGATGTTCACCAAAAACCCGCGCCTGTGCCTTAAAAGAAAGTTTTGGCTGATAGACGCTGCTGATGGGGGTAGATAAACTTGTGAAATTTAACGTCACTTTTGTATCTGTTTCTGTGATATTGCCTGCGGAAACTGCTTGTCCTTCAAACGAAATTTCCGAGAGCGTGGTAAACTGGTCTTTCGCCAGTTCTATTTTTACGGAAGGCGCTCTTACACCGTTCGATACCGTCAAGTATGTTTCGAAGGTATAACTTTCGGAAAGGTTTTGCAATTCACCGGAGTTTCCGGACGTAGTCGTCGTAGCGATCTGTGGAACCCTTACCTCAATGGCTATGGTACGGGATCCGTTGACTCCCGACATATCCAGGAGAGGCGTTTCTCCGGAGAGAACGGCTACTGCAATATTTTTTTGTCCGGTTGCAGCGCAACTGTTAGCTTTAAGTCGTACCGGGATTTCAATATTGGTGCTCGGCGTCGTTATGGTGACCGGAATATTGACCAGTCCTGTAGCAGGAGGATTGGGCAAGGTAGCCGATCCTCCGGTCACGGAGGCAATGGAGGTGGCAGAAATTCCGTCGGGCAATGTCAGTTGCACGATTCCGTTAGGCAATGCATCTGTTGTTGTGAATACAATAGACAGGGTAACTTCTTCTCCCTGTACGGCTATCAAGTTTGCGCTCAGGGAAGGAGACATCGTTGGAGAAGTCGCCCAAACGATTCGCGGAGCTTGTGCCTGTACCCGGAAACCGGTCAGGAACAGTGTAAACACAAAGAGTAAAGCGCAAAACGTGCGTACTGCGTGAACGCTTTGAAAGGAGGTCCGGCATATTGAATGTACTTTCGAATACGCCTTGGGGTGATGTAAGCTTGTTGACATGATTGCGATGTATTAAAAGTGAATAGAATAATTGAGTAGTTTTAAAACACAACAAGCTAACTAATAAAATTAGATAGCTTGTTTGATTTGTTAAAAATAAATAATTGCTGTATTGTATTGGTGCATTTACCTGTACGTTTACCCGTACCGGTAACTGACTTTGTACCTTGATTAGATGTGTGTGTGTGTGTGTGTGTGTGTGTGTGTGTGTGTGTGTGTTACGAAATTATTTAGATGCTCCAAATAATTTTCGTTAAAAACATATAAATCTACACTGTTCATTTCCACAACTATGTTTTAAAATTCGCGCAAATGTAATACAAAAAATTGAAAAACAAAATATTCTGAGAAATTTTTTAAATAAAAGTTGGCTGGAGCATGTATAAGAATTACGAAGTATAGTAAGCCAATAACTGTCAACAAAAACCGGATTATTTTTTAGAATCGCAAAATGTTAGTACCTTTGAGGCCTGTAATTCATAATGCTTACCAATGGACAATGACTTCAACATACACCCTCAGGCCGTCAACGAGAAAGAACGGGAATTTGAAAATGCACTTCGTCCACTAACGTTTCAGACGTTTAGCGGACAGGACAAAGTGGTTGAAAACCTGAAAATTTTCGTCTTGGCCGCCCGCATGAGAAAAGAAGCCTTAGACCACGTTTTGTTGCACGGCCCCCCGGGACTGGGAAAGACCACGTTGTCCAATATCATCGCCAATGAGTTGGGCGTTGGCTTCAAAATGACGTCCGGCCCGGTGCTCGATAAGCCGGGTGATTTGGCCGGTGTTCTGACTTCCCTGGAACCGAATGATGTCCTTTTCATCGACGAAATTCATCGCCTAAGTCCAATCGTGGAAGAGTATTTGTACTCCGCCATGGAAGATTACCGGATAGACATTATGATAGACAAGGGGCCGAGCGCCCGTTCCATTCAAATTGAGTTATCGCCGTTTACGCTGATTGGAGCGACTACACGCAGCGGTCTGTTGACGTCGCCCCTGCGCGCCCGATTTGGCATCAACATGCACCTGGAATATTATGACGCGAAGACGCTGACGGGCATTATCAAACGTTCGGCAGGTATTCTCGACGTTCCCTGTACAGACGATGCTGCGGCCGAAATATCCTCCCGCAGCCGCGGAACGCCGCGCATTGCGAATGCTCTGTTGAGAAGAGTACGTGATTTCGCACAAGTCAAAGGTTCCGGTGAAATCGACAAAAATATCGCCTGTTTCTCCCTCGAAGCATTAAATATTGATCAATACGGGCTGGACGAGATCGACAATAAAATCCTTTGTACTATCATCGATAAATTCAATGGCGGCCCGGTGGGACTTACAACTATCGCCACCGCTTTGGGTGAAGATCCCGGTACGATAGAGGAGGTTTACGAGCCGTTCCTGATCAAAGAGGGTTTCCTGAAACGAACGCCCCGCGGACGGGAAGCGACAACACTGGCCTTCAGCCACCTGGGCAGAACGAGGGAGGGACAGCAAGGATATTTGTTTAATGATTAATTTTCTATCTCTTTTATATGAATAAATTCCATTGATCATGAAAAAAGTTTTTTACCGTACCATTAGTCTGTTGTTGCTGTTTGTCCTTTTTCAGGGAAACGGCTATGCACAAATGAAAGATTTGATTTCCAAATCACTTCGTATCGGCATGACTGTTCCTGCCGATTTCACGGTTTCCGTCGATACCAAAGAGAAATTTGCAGTTGCCGGAACCGGTTTGTCGGTCGTGATTCAACCGTATACTTCGCCTGCCGAACAGAAACAAAACAACTTGGCGTCCGAACTCATACAACATGCGGAATCACTGGGATATAAAAATCTGAGTAATGCCGAAACCATCGAATTGAACGGATTTCAGGGATGCTATGCTACCGGAAAAGGCGGCGAAAAGGATAAAGTACTAACCATTTTACTGATGAATATCCAGACAAAGCAGCATTTATTCGTCCTGATTCCCTATCATCCGGCATCGGAAAAAACCGCGTTGCACGTCGCCAACAGTTTTTACGCAGAATAAAATCACGCATTCATAGATCTATAAAATATGGCAGAAGGAATGAAATCACTCGCCAAAGATACAGCCATATACGGCATCAGCAGTATCTTGGGCAAGACGTTAAACTGGCTGCTCACGCCTCTCTTTACCTACACTCTTGCAACAACGGGCGAATACGGCATCGTCACGTATCTTTACGCCTATCTTGCAGCCATCATTATCATCCTTACTTTCGGGATGGAAACGGGACTTTTCCGCTTTGCGAACAAAAAAAATGAATACAATCCTGCGACCGTTTATTCCACTACTTTGATTGGCGTAGGCAGTGTTGTTGGAATCTTTTTGCTGCTGGCGCTGCTTTTTTTGCAACCGGCAACGCGGCTCATCAGCGACCAAATCCCGGAATCTTATATACTGATGATGACGCTGGTGTTGTCGATGGATGCTTTTTGCAGTATCCCTTTTGCCTGGTTGCGCTATAAGCAGCGACCGGTGAAGTTTGCGGCGCTAAAAATGCTGTTTATTGTCCTTTACATCGGGTTTTGTTGCTTTTTTTTAGTAGCGTGTCCAGCCATCTACGAGCATCATCCCGAACTGATTGACTGGTTTTACAGTCCCGATTTTCAGGTAGGATACATTTTGTTGTCCAACTTAATGGCAACATTTATTCAATCCTGCTGTCTGCTGCCGGAGTTGTGGGGATTCCGATATACTTTCGATAAGATGCTGTTTCGGAAGATGCTGCGCTTTTCCCTGCCGCTGTTGATATTGGGACTTGCCGGAACATTGAGCCAGACAGCCGACAAGATCATTTTCCCCTGGATTTACCCGGATAAGGCGGAGGCAATGGAACAGTTGGGCGTTTACGGCGCCTGTTTCAAAATCGCAGTAATCATGGTGATGTTTACACAGGCTTTTCGCTATGCTTATGAGCCTTTTATCTTCGCCAAAAACAACAATAAGGATCATAAAGAGGTATATGCGGAGGCGATGAAGTATTTTATTATTTTCGGATTGCTGATTTTTCTGGGAGTAATGTTTTACCTGGATTTGCTGAAATTTTTCTTTCCGCCGACATATTACGCCGGATTGGCAGTGGTGCCCATTGTGATGATGGGGGAACTGTTTTTCGGCATCTACTTCAACCTTTCGCTTTGGTATAAGTTGACGGATAAGACGTATTGGGGAGCTATTTTTTCCGTGGCCGGCAGTATCCTGATTATTACCTTAAATGTCCTTTTTATCCCGAAATTTGGGTATATGGCCTGCGCCTGGGCTTCCTTCGCGGGATACTTGTTTGTGATGCTGGTTTCTTATTTTGTGGGACAGCGGCAATATAAGATTGCATACGATTTACGGTCGGCTTTCCTGTACATGGGGCTGGCGGCGGTGCTTTACACGGTGAGCGTGTATGTAGATATTGACGACCTGACTTTGCGGCTGCTTTTCCGCAGCGGTTTGCTGGCCGTTTATGCAGGAGTATTGCTTAAACGGGATTTGCCATTGGCGAATATCAGATGAAACCTCTACGAGGTTTTCGTTGTGATTTGGACTGTTTTTCTATTGATATATAAGCCCTGACGGGCTATCCTTATACCGGAGGTTATTTCGCGGGGTACCCTAAATTGTTTTTGGGGTACCCCAAATTGTTTCTGGGGTGCCAAAAAATGTTTTTGTGGTGCCAAAAAAATGTTTGCGGGGTACCCCAAAAAGTCTGCGTGGCGCCATTTAATGTTTGCGTGGCGCCATTCAGAGTCAAAACAGAATGAAGTTTACACTAATATCGGAAAGTACTTCCACCGGTAAATTCGCGGAGGAGCGATGTTCCCGGCAATTCGTCCGTGTTGATATAATTGAAATAGCAAAGCAGTTTCTTGAGACGGCAAGCTTCGGCGTATTCCGCTTCATTGGGTTGCACTTCCGACAAAATGATTTCGGCTTGTCGCCTCAGCGCAGCCAGTTCGTAGAGCATGGCCGAGTTAAACATCGCATCGGCATTTTCCTGAAAGGGAAATATCCACCGATCTTCACCGGCTCGGACGCTGGGCCAACGGGAGATGGTCTCTTTGGCTGCATATTTGCGGAATTGATAATCGCGTACAATGCGGCGCAGGAGGCGGTTGTCGGTTGTCGGAATCCAGTTATGCCCGTCCAGCGAAATGGAAGTCAAGGCCGAAACGTAAATCTTAAACGTCTGTTCGGACGGTATTTCGGGAAGCAAATCGGGATTGAGGGCGTGGATTCCTTCCATGACCAGGACAGAACCCGGTTTCATCTGTATGGTGTTGCCTCGATAGATCCGTTTTCCCTGTGTAAAATCGTATGTAGGCAGAGAAATTTTTTCTCCCTGCAGCAGTTTTTTAAGATCTTCGTTGAATTTGGGAAGATCGATGGCATAGAGCGATTCGAAATCATAATCGCCGGACGCCGTCAACGGAGTATCTACCCGATTCAGATAATAATCGTCCAGCGAAATTCCGACAGGACTGAGTCGATTGGTCATCAGTTGTACCTGAAGCCGTTGGCAGAAAGTAGTTTTTCCGGAAGAAGAAGGCCCTGAAATCAGCACAACCTTCGTACCCTGCTTGTGTTTTTCGGCAATCGTTTCTGCTATTTTCGCGATGATTTTTTCCTGAAGGGCTTCTGCGACATTGACGATAGCGGAAGCTCGTCCTTCTTCCCGGCAGGCGAGATTCAAATCGCCCGCATTCTTTAATCCCAGCACGCGCAGTAACTTGGCATCTTCCTGAAAAACAGCCATCATTTTATCCTGTTTCACGAAAGGCTCCAGAATTGCGGGATTTTCCCGGCAGGGAATGCGCAACAGCAGTCCGTCGTAAAACGGTTCCAGGCCGAAAAGATACAGACTTCCGGTAGAAGGCAGCAACGTACCGTGATAGTAGTCCGCATATTCATCCAGCTCTTGATAAGTATCGTATAAAGTACCGGATGTTTCCAGCAGGAGGGCTTTATCTTCCATTTGCTGTTCCCGGAAAAGGTCGACAATAGCCGATGTTTGTTCGTTTTTCACGATAAACGGCCGGTCGGCGCGAATGATTTCCGACATGCGCTGTTTAATGGCCTCTACATCTTCCCGAACAATCGGCCTGTCGAGCGCCAATTCGCAATAATAACCCTTGGAAACGGGGTGCTCTATGTAAACCTTTATCTTGTAAAGATCGTAGACCGCTTTTGAGAGGACGAAGCAGAGCGAACGCACATACGTGCGGAGGGCGGAAGGATGACGAATGTCCAGAAACTCAACGTCCTTGGGCATATAGCATCTGAAATGCAAGTTTTCCGTCTTATTATTCACCCGGGCGGAAGTCAGCAAATAGGGTAACCGAACGTCCATACCGTCGTATATTTCCTGTAGCGTAACACCGGGGCGAAAATGCCGATAAGTTCCCGTATTCTTACAATAGATTTGAATTTTTTCTTCTGTCATATTCATATTGTTATCAAAGCAATGCTTATTTTGAGGCAGCGAATGTAGGCAAAAATTTCAAAAAAACAAAACTTGGCGATGCGGGGGCAAGATTAGTTGTTGGTTACTATAATTTTCCGACTATTTATGATATAAATTCCCTGTTTCAGTTCCAAAATATCTTTGGCTTTGCCTGCGTAGCGTCCCAAAATATCGAAAACAGGGGCGTTGTCGTCTTTGGGATTTGCAGGGATAATGTTTTTAACGGCAGACGGTTGTTGCAGCCCGGCGTTGCTCAAACTTTGCGTGGTTTCGTACAAAGCCTGTACCTGTCCGGCAGTAAGTGCTTGATCGAATAGCTGGAAATTATCGAAATACGTGTTTTGCATATAAGCGTCGGCGGTAAAAGGCGAGCGGGACAGGGTGGCGGTCGTAAGCGATGCAGCGATGTCGGCAGGGCGGGCGTTTACCGTAGTCGTGGCGAGCAAAAAACCGTCGGAGTAAATTTTTCCTGTTGTGCCCTGCTGCGTGTAAGTCAGGTTGTGCCACTGGTTGACGGCAAGTCCGCTGCCGGATTTCACATTTTCAGCTGCCGTATTTTTGATTTCATAATACCAGTTTCCGTTTCCTCCGGCATTGATTAAACCGATGTATCGGGTAGTACTGTTGCTGAAGGCATAAGCCCAACAGTATTTCGACAGCGTGTTGGGTTCGCCGTTCATCAAGTCGATGGAAATGGAAAAATCGCCGGTCAAACCGGCTAAAATCGTTTTTCCCATGGCCACACTCAAATCCAGGTATCCTGTATTGCCCGGAGCGCCGCTGAAAAAGACGCGGTTGCCGTCGTTCATTGTCCTGATTTCGGCAGCACCGGCAAGCGTAGCGGGATAATCGCCCGAATCGTCGGCCAGCGGTTCTTTTTCAAAGCTGTATTTAATGACCGGCGCGGGCGGGGTTTCACTTGTTGTATTTTCGATGCGTATGTTCTCTAACTGGAATTTGAGAATGTTTGCCGAAAAAGCGGGGACGGAATAATTCACTGTATTTTCCAAGAATGAAACCGGAATGTTTTGGGGAGCGACCAGCACGGGATTGGCCATTGTGTTTTCGGCGTCGCCACTGCTTGCCGTCAACAGAATACCTTCTGCGCTTACGATACCGGCATTGGCGATATTCAGGCTGGCAGTGTGGGCGATGCTGTTCGGGTTTATCAGTTTCACGTACAGGAAGCCTGTTTCGTCGTCGATGCTTGCGGCGGTGTAAATGTTGCGCTGTACGGGCAACGATACCTCATGAAGCAGCGCATTGTCGAGGTAGCATTTTGCCTGCGTTCCGCTTACTTCTATTTTAATATTGTATGCCCTGCCGGTGGCGAGCGTGCCGTCGACCGACGTCAGCGTGGATTTCGCGCCGTTCACGCATTGCTCTATTCCATGCTTTGCGTTTGCCCAGCCGCCGATGTTCCACCAGCAGTAATTGTTTGCGTCGATGTAATTGAAGATGATCAAAAAGCCTTCCGATCCACCTGTTTTTGTGGCGGTAAGGGTATAGGTATAAGCATCGGGCAAAACGGCTTGATTGATTGAGGTGCAGTTTTCGAGCACTGTGCTGCTCTGCGTTAAAACGCTGTTTGAAATTGTCCATGTTCCGGTGTTATGATTCCAGTCGGAATTTAAGACGATGGTATTGTTCCCGGCCGTGATTTGCATGTCTGCAAATGTGGCGGCTGTATTCCATGTTCCTGCGCCGACTTTCCCGGAAGCAATCGAAAGAGTGTTGTTCTCTTCCGTCCAAATGACGTTTTGTTTGCCCACGTTGTTGGGGAAAAGTTGTTGAATATAGTACGAAGGCGTTCCGAAAGCGGTGGATGCATTGAAGCGAATCATGTCGGGTTTCCAGTTCTGGTCGTTTTCGTTGACAAAAATCGGGGCGTAACTGTTCATGACCACCAGGTCGGAATTGTTTTCCATTCCGCACATGTAAACAGCTTCGCCAAGGGCGGCGTTCAGGTTTCCGGTTGTGCCGAAATTGCTGGTTACGGCGTATTCGCCGACATAGATCTTGTGCTGCGAGCGGCTGCTGGCGTCGTATTTGTTGTACTGGCCGACAAACCAGGCGGGATTGCGGTAATAATGTTCATCGACCATGTCTACCGGGTGGGCGTTGCGCCAGGTTGGGTTGTCGGTTCCCCATGCTTCCACATTTCCGATTAGAATCACATCGGGGTATTTCTCTAAGATTGCAGTGCGAAACTGTTCGTAGCGTTCGGCATAATGGTCGCTTTGCTGCGAGGTGGTTGTCTGGTAATTTTCGTTGCCGATTTCAATCAATCGCAGGTTGAAGGGTTCGGGATGTCCGTTGGCGATGCGCATCGCTCCGTAGGTGGTTGATGCATCGCCGTTGGCATATTCGATGGCGTCTAAGGCTTCCTGAATATATTCGCCGATGTTCTGATAATTGACCGTATAGCCGTGGCCAAGTCCTATGTTGACTACGAAAAGCGGTTCGGCTCCCAGATCTTCGCCGAGTTGCAGGAACTCGTGATAGCCCAAGCCGTCGCTTACGCGGTAGTTCCAATTTTTATTCAAGTGACCGGGACGGTTTTCTATGGGGCCTATGGTTTTTTTCCATTCAAAGCGGTTTTGATTGCCGTCGGCAAATTCACCTTCCACGTAACAGCCGCCCGGGAAGCGCATAAATCCGGGTTTCATAGCTTCCAGTTTTTCGGCAAGGTCGATACGGCAACCGTTTTCTCTGTTTTTGAAGGTGGGCGGAAAGAGGCTGACCATGTCCAGGTCAAAACTTCCTGTCGAAGGTGCGGTAATCGCTAATCGTCCGTTTGTAGTGGAGACGGAGGCGGTAATTGTTGCCGAATATTTTTGCCAGCTATTGGGTGCGTCGGTTTCTACGGTAAAGCTTCCACAATTTCCGCCCTGGTTGTTTTGTAGCGTGAATGTGAGCGAGGGCAAGGCGGTTTTTACCCAAAACGAGAGCCGGTACTGTTTACCGGCCTCGAAGTTCATGCCCCAAAATCCGCTGTTGTAAACTCCGCCACCTGCTGTGGAAACGTTTACGTGAAGCGCCTGTTTTTGCGTGTCGTTGAGCAGGTTCGTTGTGATGAGTGAGAGGGCGGCGCTGCCGGTTGCCGTCCAGTATTCGGGCGATGCCGTATTGTCTTCCAGCGAGCGGTTACGGACGAGTTCGGCGTAAAGTCCGCCATCGCCGGCATGGTTGATTTCTTCAAAGAAGACGCCATAGTGGTTTTTCCCGATTTCGGGACCGCGCAGGCCGGCGTTGATGTGAATGTTTACCTGCGCTGAAATGCTGACGAAACTGAAAACTAAAAGGCAAAAACTGAAAATTGTACGCTTCATGATGATGAAATTTATAAATGAATATTAATTTTCAGTGCAAAAGTATTGAAAAGAAAAGAGAAGGTATGGGACAATATGTCTCAAATGTTGGTACGTTTTGTTGCAAGTGTATGTAAAAACGTGTAGGTATTTACCGGTATTCCGTTATCTCGAATTTATTCTCCGGCGATGTTTCCGTCATTTGCTTCGCCAGATATTCCCAGTACAGTGTTTTAATGGAATAATAAAGGCTTCATTTAAATGCTTTTGCGGGGCGCCCCAGCATCAAAAAAGGGGCGACTCTGGAGCCGCCCCTCAACCTCAATCAATACACGAAGGGGTTGAAACCCCTTGTTATCTTACCGCACAACGACCTTATTAGTCTTTGCCGTTTCTCCTGCTACCCTTACGATATACAGTCCGGGATTGACGGGTATAAACGATTCGCCGCCGGACAGAACTTTCCGGGCGACCACTGTTCCGGTAATCGTATAAACAATCGCTTTTGCCGGCTTGGCGCTTGCGATGCGTATCTGATTATTTTCGCCGGTTATGATTATATTCGATGCGGCGGGCTTCACTTTTTTGATGACTGTTTCAAAGGCGCTGCTTCCGTCGTTGCGTACGAAGAGTTTCCTTGCTGCGCCGTAGGCAAACAAATCATCTTTCGTGAATGTTCCGGCGGTTATGGCTTCCGCTGTTTCCAATGCGGTTTTGAAGGCGTCGTACACGCTTTGAGCGTATTCGTCGGCAGCGGTTCCTACTACGGCGGCGGCGAATACGGTGCGGCCTTTGGCGACTTCTTCCACGAATGCGGCGTGTAGCGGAATGAATTTGAACGTATATTCGGGAGCTGCGGTTGTGCCGTTTTGATTGGTCAATCGCTGGTCGGCTTCGATGTAACGCCAGTAACCCCTTGCGGTAGCATCTCCGCCGCAATAAATCGCATAGGCGTCTATTGTTTGGTTGTAGAGAATATCGAAAGTCCACCAGTTGAGATTTAATTCAAGTTTTTCATACCTTGCCCAGTCGGTCATGCAACGATAGGGATTGGGGTCGTCGATGCTGTCCGCTTCGTTTACCGTACTGAAAATGGAGTAGCGGGAAACATCATTCACTGCATCTACCGTTATTTTGGAAATGCTGTATATCTGGCTTTCGTCTACGATATTTATTCCTGCCTTTAATCCGGAGTTAGCTGCCGACAAGTCGACGCCGTTGGCAAGTGCGCTTTTGCCCGGATTGTTCAAATACCGGTTGTTTAGGCTGATATAATATTCGCCATCGGCAAGTGTATTTGTTCCGGCAACGACGGCCGATAAAAATGCGGTATGAGCGGCCTTCAAGTCGGCAAGACGAGTGTCAATCAAGAATTGCGAAGCTTTATTTTTGTCAACCTCCGTTTGTGCTTCAGAAATAGCGTCTTCCAATTCCCATACAGCCGCTTGCGGATATTCCCCGACGTTCTCGCCGATGGTTATTGTTGACAGAAGGGTGTTACATTCGGCGATAAACGCGATTAACGGCGAAAAGTCGCCTATCGTACCGTAGTCGTATTCGTTGTTCAAATCGGAAACCAGCGCCGCCCATTCGGTGATTTGTTCGGTTTCTACGGCTTGATTATAGAAACGGAAATCGTACACCAGGGTGTTTTTCAGGTAATTGTCTGCGCCAAACGGAGCGCGTCCGATCCAGTTGTAAGGCGAAGGTGTGGTAAATGCACTGCCGGCAAGGGGAACTTCCGCGTTCGTGCCGATTAATTGTCCATCGATATACAATTCGCCTGTATTTCCTGTTTGACGGTAGAGGACGTGTTGCCACACATCTTTTATGGCAGCCTCGCCGACTTGGATGCCTGCTTCATTACTATAGCCGCCGGTTGAGAGCGCAAAACGCTGCGCGTTCAAGCGGTAGGCAACATACGGGCCTGCCGATGCACTATTGGTTTCCAAAACGGAGAACGCCCACAGGAAATAACCGTTGCCGGAAAGCGAAGCGGCTTTATCTACACGGTAATAAGCGGAAACCGTATAATTGGTCGCCGTAGGAAGGATATTGCCGGCGGCGGCGCTCATGTCCAGGTAGCCGGTTCCGTTGCCTAAGCTCAATACTTTGTATTTACCCATCGAAATCACCGAGGCTTCGTTGTTGAGTGTTCCGTGATATTCGTCTGCGGCTTCATTGGTTACGGTGTTACCGGTAACATTGTCGAAGGTATAGTGAATCTTTAAGCCCGAGGCGGAAGCCAGAAGATTGTCGATTGCCAATCGTAACTGGTCCACATAACCTGCTATATTGTCAAAAGTGAGTGTTTTTTCTTCGTAAGCGTTGGAAGCTTCCGTATAAGCCGTTTCCAATGCCAGCAACGCTACAGGAGAATAAATGCCTGTGTGACCGCCGAATATTTCATCTGCCTGGTCTAAGAGCGCCAATAATTCTTCCGATTTTCCGGCAAAAAATGTTTCCTGTTCAACTTGGGCTTTGTACTGCGAAACAGCATATCCCAGGCTTACGGCGGCATTGATAAGCGCCGGTGAAGTAGCCTCCTCGCTTGATACTGCATCGACGGCGTCTAATGCAGCCCGCAATTCCGGCGCTTTGGTTCCCGAACCGCTGCCGTAAAGCGTGTTGCCTTCTGCGATGAGCGCCGATAACTGTGTTTTGTCGATGCTGTTGCAGGTCAGTTTAAGATAGTCGATAAAAATTTTTGCAACGGCTCCCGAACCACTGCCCGCAATTGAGCCAAATCCTGCCTGTATTTTGCCGGAAGCATAGGTGGGCAGTTCAAAATTCACGGCATCTGTTTCCCATGTATCGGGTGTAAAGTTGTTCTTTGACGATAATACTGCATCTCCTTCGTCGGGTATCCAGCCGGTCAAGCTTGTTCCGGCTGTTGCTGTGCCTTTGTTATAAAGAACATAATCAAGCGTGTAGGAACCGGCCGGCAATCCGGCGCTTTGTAAGTAGCCGACTTGTGTGCCCCATCCGGCAGAGAAACCGAGAACACCTCCGGTGGTTGTGCCGTCGGAGGCAGTTGGCGGCGGTGTTACCGAGTTAATCATCGACTCGGTGCCAAACTCAAAAGTAGCGCCGCAACCGGTCGGGTCTGCCGTTATGTATGTTTTCCAGCCCTCTAACGGGTGCATTCCCCAGTTGACAGGGTCGTCGTTGGCAGAAGTTCGCCAATGAACGACTTCTCCGTTTACCGTAAAATTAATACTCTCATCAAATCCGGCATTCGCAAGAACGAGATTTGTGATGTCCGATTGCGCCTGTCCGTTGACGGCGAAAAGGATAAGAACAATAAAAATACTCCAGTGTTTGAAATTTTTTTTCATGATTCAAAATGATTAATTTGTTATTAAAGAATGATGCAAAAGTAGCGTAATAAGTAAGGAAAGATATGGACAAAATGTCCCAAATGTTGGGACGTTTGTTCCAAATGTATGAAAAAACGTGTAGCTATTTACCGGTATTCATCGTCCAGCGGTCGGGAGTTAATCGTCGTCTCCGGCGATGTTTCCGTAATTTGCTTCGCCAGATGTGATTCGTATTAATGACCACAAAGGTAACGATTATTTATTACATAAACCGGAGTTTATTGGATTTGCTGTTTGCCAAACAGGATACGTATCAAAAAAGGGGCGACTCTGTGGAGCCGCCCCTCAACCTCAATCAATACGCCAAGGGGTTGAAACCCCCTGTTATATTAGGTTTTCAATGTATTACTCTAATTTCGAACGTGGCGCTTTTTTCGCCCTTGTATTTTCCGGCGCCGTGGGCAATGACTTTGGCGTTGGGATTGGGGGCGATGTTGTCTTCGTAGCGTTTGATGTAATCGTATCCTTCGCGCAGTTCAACGGTTCCGATTGCCGGGTCGCCGGTTTTGAAGCGGACTTTTATCAGGACTTGTCCTTCTGTTCCGGCCGGAATGGCAAGCGGCAGGGGAGTGATTATTTCGATCGTCGCCTGCGGCGAGTTCAGGTCAATTCCCTGTCGTTTGGGTTCGTAGGCATTGCGGTAGTAATCTATGCGCTGGTTGAGGTCGGTTGCTATTTCTATGATTTGCAGTCTTGCATTGACGTCGGGATATTCACCGGCATTGATAATACCGTTGATGATTGTCCGCATGGCGGCAAAGCTTTCATTTTCGCCTTTTTTCACGTCGGTGAAAGTGTATCCGGGCTTGACGGCCTCTTCGTGTCCTCTTGTCGCAATGAGGGTTTGCAGGATGTTGAGATCGCTTTTCAAAGCGTTGTACTGCGTTTCTGCGCCTATTGATATAATATTTGATAAATATTGCTCCGTAAAGAGTTTTGTGATGACGATAAGTTCGCCGATACGGGTCTGCCGGTCTTTTTTTGTCAGGCCTTTGAAAGGTTTCATTGCTTCGATGAGCGCTTTGGCATATTGCGCTTTTGCTGTATCGCCGCTGTGTTCGGCAATTGCGGCGAGGGCAAGGATGTCGGAATAATCATGTTCTGTTTTTACTTCCTGCAACTCAATTTCTTTGGTGAGATGGTTTTTGCGCGAGATTTCGCGCAACTCAATGCCTTTGCGATGCCACTGTAAGAATTGACTGTAGGCGGGTTCAATATATCTTGCCATACTGCCAATAGGGAGAATGCGGTTTTCAACTTCCTGCCCAAACTCAATGAGCGGGTCGGCAGGCATAATTTTCAAATTGATTTCATGTAGTTCCATTTTTTTTGATTTTAATTTATATTGGTTTTATAGAAAAATCTGTTCGTTTCACCTCCGGCGGGTGATTTTTCTAGAAAAGTCTGTTCATTCTACCTCCGGCGGGCGAATTTTCTACCCAGTTAATAATGATGCAAAAGTAGCGTAATAAAAAGGATCGTTATGGGATAATTTGTCTCAAATGTTGGTACATTTTGTTGCAACTTACAGATAAGTTTCCTTTTTCCGAATAACCGAAAGTGTAGTGCATGTTAATATCCATAAGGATGCAATTTCTTATTTCTATTATTTTTCATTACTTTTGTGTCGCAACAAAATACAATCATCATGAATACAATTAAACGTTTGCCTTATGGCTGTAGTAACTTCGAGACAATCGCCAAAGAAAATTATTGCTATGTCGATAAAACGAAATACATTGAAATGTTGGAAAAGGAGCCTAACCATTTTCATTTCTTTATTCGTCCCCGTAAATTCGGAAAAAGTTTGTTTTTTTCTACCTTATATAATTATTACGACATAAGGAAATCCGGCGATTTTCAAACGCTTTTCGGTGAATTGTATATTGGAAAATATCCGACGCCGAAGCATAACGATTATTTTGTGTTGATGTTCGATTTTTCGGGTTTGGATACTACCGATGAAGATACTTTCAGAGTCTCCTTTTTTGAACGGGTACAGCAAAATGTCATTGCATGGATTGATTATTATTTTGCAATTATACCCAATGCCGGCGAAAAGAGGAAAGAGATAAAAAACAGCAGTTCCGGCAACAGCGCTTTAACGGTCGCTTGTGATATAGTGCAGGCGATGGGCAGGAAAATCTTTGTCATCATCGACGAATACGACCATTTTGCCAACGATTTAATTGCAATGGGCGTAGACGATGTGTACAAGAAATATATCCGGGCAAACGGTTTGGTACGCGACTTTTACGAGCGCCTGAAAGACCGGACGAAAACCGTAGTAGACCGGATTTTCATCAC
>JAISFI010000296.1 GCA_031263685.1 Dysgonamonadaceae bacterium
CCGATTAATGCGTTGCGGTATGAATGAGAATTAATGACGAATAACGAGTAATTATTTAGTTATCGGACTTTTGAGAACTGTGCGAAGTATCGCTTTTCGTTCTTAAACCTCTTTCCTCTTCTTCAACAAAAACAAAAACTCCAGCCCCCCTCCCGTCCTGTTTTTCGCCACAATTTCTCCTTTATGGAAGGCGACTGCATTTTTTACGATGGAAAGGCCTAATCCGGATCCGCCGGTATCGCTTATTCGTCCTTCATTAATTCGATAAAAACGGTCGAAAATCCGAGAAAGGTACATTTCTTCCACTCCCACTCCTGTATCGTAATAAGAAAAGTAATAATAATCGCTGTCTTCCATATAATTATCAATACCTATCGAAATGTGTTCTCCCGCATACGCAAAGGAATTATCCACTAAATTACGGAAAATGGAATACAGTAAGATCCGGTTACCCTCTATCTGTACATTTTCGGGGATTTTCACCGACAAAGTGATATGATGCCGTTGCAACTTATCTGCCAAATCTTCCTGCAACTCGTTCAACAGCGGAAGCAATTTGATTTGCTCTTTTTCATATAACTCGGATGCCTCCTCAATCCTGTTGATTAACGAAATATCCCGAATCAAATCCGACAGCCGGATAATCTGCAGAAAAGCTCGCTCAATAAAAAACTGTTTCTTCTCGGACGACAACTCCGGTTGTTCCTTCAATGTTTCCAGGTACCCGCGAATACTCGTAATCGGTGTACGCAAGTCGTGGGCAATATTCCCCGTCATTTCCTGTTTCAGCAGACGGTTCTTCTCCAATTTGGTGACATCGTTGATAATGATCTCAAAACTGCTATCGTTGAAGCAGACAGATTTCAAATGAAAATGCTTCCCATTTTTGCTGATATTCGTCGTAAACACGCGGGATTCTTTTTCAGATTTTTCTTCCCAAAACTCTTGCAACTCCTTGAATACCGGCGCTTCAAACACTTGGTTGACATCCAGCGTCGGCTGGTCTGTCAACACATTGAGATATTGTACAAAATGTGAATTGGCATAAATTTTCTCCCGTTTGCGCGAAAAAAAACAGATGCCTTCTTCGGAATAATGAAAATGCAGTAACAATTTCTCCCTTTCCAACGTAACTTTCCGCTTATTTTTGCTGAGTTGTTTATACAAGTCGACGATTTTTTCTCCGATAACGCCCAATTCATCGTCGGGAAACGAGATCTTATCCACCGAAGCATCTCCCGCTTGTGCAGATATGACAAAATCCTTCATCCGGGAAATAGATTTCCCAAACCTGTTTGACAAATAAATCAGTGCCAGTAACGAAGCAAAGAAAACGAACACCATAAAGTACAGAAAGACATAATCCGTCTTCAGAAAGTTCTTCACATCCACATCATAAGGCAAGGCCACGCGAATGAAATAGCGGTCATAATGCCGGGCAAAATATAAAAACTCGTGCTCCATCGAGGCCGACATGCGGATGTTACTTCCCACATCCTTGACAGAGGCTTTAATGATTTCCGGGCGATCTTTATGATTTTCCATGATCGCGGGGTTGTTGACTTCATTATCGTACAGCACTTTTCCATCGTTATCAATAATCGTTATCCGGATATTGTCCGGAAAAAGCGGCAGTAACTGTTCTACCCAGTGCATACTATCGACCGAAAGATGTTCCTGTTCAATATATTTATGGATAACCGACGCATAAATATTCTGGTCGGACGACAAGGTTTCCACTTTATAATACTTTTCCCGATGTTGTTCAAAAATCACAATTTCTACGATGAAAAGGGCGAAAACAACAAAGAAATAACAAAATATCTTCTGCTTGTAGTTGAGTTTGAGTTTCATAGGTCTAATAAAGTCTAAAGATTAAAACAATATCCGTAACCGGTTCTGTTCACGACACGGAAACCGGTGTTTCCCATTTTTTTTCGCAGGCGGGTGATGTGTACATCGACAGTCCTGTCCAACACAAAACTCTCATTTTCCCAAACCCGATCGAGGATCTCGTCTCGGCTGTACACCCGTCCCGGTGTTTTTGCCAGCAAAGCCAATATTTCAAACTCTTTTTTGGTCAATGAAATGGGCTTTTTACAGATGTATAACTGTTTGGATTCAAGATTGATTTCCAAATCGTCGATGGCAATATTTTCTCTTTCGGGAATCTCCATGCCTTTCGATTCTCCCCGGCGAAGTATCGCTTTTACCCGAGCAATAACTTCTTTAATGGAAAACGGTTTGGAAATATAATCATCGCCGCCAACGGAAAATCCGGTCAACATATCGTTTTCCGTATCCTTAGCCGTCAGGAAAATAACCGGCGTATCGTTTTTCTCCAATCGCATTTTCTGCGCTAACTGAAAACCGGACATTCCTCCCATCATAACATCGAGCAGAATCAGTTGAAATCCTCCGGACAGTTTGGAGTAGGCCGCTTCAGCGGAAGAAGCCGTTTCAATCGCAAATCCTTCGTTTTCCAGATTGAATTTGAGCACTTCGCAAATATCGGCTTCGTCGTCTACGACTAATATTTTATTTTTTGTTTCCATGCCTGATGTCTTTTCCTTCCATCAAATAGATTGCCGCTTCGGCTATATTCGTCGCATTGTCGCCGATACGTTCTATATTGTATGAAATACTGTTTATACTTAGAATGTTCTGTAAATCCTGCGAACTTAATACTTTTCCGTGAAAATTCATATATAAAGCGGCTGTTATTTCACGAAAAAGAGCATCTACCTTATCGTCTGTCGAAATGGTGAGATAGGCCATGCTGTTGTCTTCGCACGTGAAAGAGAAAACCGCATTGCGCACCATTTTCTCCACAAATTCCAGCATTTGTGCGATTTTTTTGCCCAATTCATCGAAAGATTCGCCTTCCAACTTACATTGCCGAAGATGTCGACTGATATTCAAAATCAAGTCTCCAATCCTTTCCAGGTAGATAGTCATATCGTGGTAGGCAATGATTTTCCGTAAATCCATTGCCTTGGGATTAAACAGGAAAATGGCGTTGATGACTTCTTCCCGCATTTTCACGTCCAATCCATCTATCAGTATTTCGTTTGTCGCAATTTCTTCATAAGCAGATGAATGGTCGGCAGCACTCAATATTTGCCGTAAAATACTGATTTCTTTCAATACAATTTCTGCCAGCAGTCGGAAATCGCCCGAAATCTGCTCTAAATATTTAGATTTGATTGTATCCATAACTTGTATATTTGTGTTTATAAAATCCGAATTTATCCGAAAACTCCCGTCAAATATTCTTCCGTCCGCTTATCCTGCGGTTTCGTAAACATCTGATTAGTCGTGTCATATTCAATCAATTCTCCCAAGTACATAAACATGGAAAAATCGGAGATTCTGGCTGCTTGCGACATGTTGTGCGTGACGATTACAATGGTAAACTGGGTTTTTAGCACAGTTAACAGTTCTTCGATATGATTTGTGGAAATAGGGTCTAAGGCAGAAGTAGGCTCGTCCATCAGCAGAACTTCGGGTTTCAGTGCCAATGCCCGGGCGATGCACAAGCGTTGCTGTTGTCCGCCGGAAAGAAAAGAACCTTTCTTCGTCATATTATCCTTCACTTCATCCCATAAAGTAACATTCCGGAGGCTTGTTTCCACGATTTCGTCTTTCTCTCTTTTTTTCAGTCTGATACCATTCAGCATATAGCCGGCCAGCACATTGTCATAAATGCTTAAGGTGGGAAAAGGATTGGGACGTTGAAAAACCATTCCGGCACGACGGCGCACGTCCATTGGGTTCATTGCCAGGACATTGGTGCCATTCAGCAGAATTTCGCCCGTTGTTTTGATATGGGGATAGAGTTCGTGCATCCGATTAATCGCCCGCAACAAGGTACTTTTTCCACATCCGGAAGGCCCCATGATAGCGGTGATGGTATTCTTTCCAATGCTGGCATTGATGTTGCTGACCGCATATTTGTCGGGTGTGTACGACACACAAACATCTTTCAATTCCAAGACAGATTTTTCTACTGTATTTTCCATTTTTTTGCGACTTGTTTTGCAATCAAATTGAGCGTCAATATCAATAAAAGTAAAAGAAGAGACGACGACCAAATCATATCTATCAGATGTGGATCATTATAAAATTCCCAGATCAGCAGCGGGATGGCGCTGGCAGGTTTGCTCAAATCCCAGTTGACCGCCGTGGCGCCCAATGCCGTAAGCATCAAAGGCGCCGTTTCGCCCATTACACGGGAAACGGCGAGTAATATCCCGGTAAAAAGTCCGCCAAATGCCGATGGAATCAGTATTTTTAGTATCACATTTGTGTACGATGCACCTAAAGCCAGTCCGGCCTCCTTCAACGTTCCGGGAAGCATCTTCAACGTTTCTTCCGTCGATCGTACGATTAGCGGCAACATCATAATGGCCAACGCGACACTTCCCGACAAGGCAGAATAGCTGTGCAGCGGCTTCACCACCCAATGATAGGCAATAATGCCGATGACGATAGATGGAATCCCCTGTATCAAGTCCGTCAAGTAACGGACAAAACCGGCAAATCCGGAATGAGCTTTTTCCGACAGATAGATACCCGCCAGGATACCCACCGGAATGGCTATCACAATTGCTACACTCAACATAAGAAATCCTCCGGTGATACCGTTCAATATCCCGCCGGGGATACTTTCGCCGCTTATCTTTGCCAGCATGGCATCCATAGAAGTGGGAGTTGTTTCGATGAAAAGGCGAAAATGAAATAATTTGTAGCCTTTCTTCAAGACTTCCCAAATGATCAGGAACAGAGGTAGCATGGTAATTCCCGACAGGACACAGACGAGGATGAAAAATGTTTGATTTTTCACTGTCCGTAATCGTATGTTGGAGGTATGTTTCATATCATTTTCCGCATCATGAGTTTGGCAATGGAGTTGATAACCGCCGTAATCAGGAACAGTAACAGTCCGATAGCGATAAGAGACGTCAGTTTCAAGCCATCGGCCTCGCCAAACTGGTTGGCGATGATGCTCGCCATGGTGTTTCCGGTGTCGGTGATGGAGGATGGAATCTGATTGGTATTTCCAATCAGCATCGTTACAGCCATCGTTTCGCCCAAGGCGCGCCCCAGCGCCAGTATGTAGGAGGCCAAGATGCCGGAGCCGGCTATCGGCAGAGTGATGCGCCGGATGACTTCCAGATTTGTTGCTCCCAAGCTGTAAGCGCCCTCTTTCAAATCGTTGGAAACCATCGAAATAAATTCGGCGCTTAAAGATGACGCATAAGGAATAATCATAATTGCCAATACCAGCGACGCCGTCAGAATCCCGAAACCCTGTTCACTCAATCCCCAGGAGACCAGGAGCGGACGAAGCGTATAAAATCCCCATAAACCGAAAACAATAGACGGTATCCCGGCCAATAAGTTCACAATAGCTCCGATGAAATCGGCGATTTTTTTTCCTCTGAAGTATTCTCCGGTAAACAATGCTACCGGGAACGAAAAAGGAATGCAGAAAAGCAATGCCAAAAAGGATGTCAGCAACGTTCCGATGATGAAAGATAAGGCGCCGTACTTCTCCTGCCCTTCACGCGGATCCCATTCGGAACTTCCGATAAAGTTCAGGATTCCAACATCATGAAAGATGCCTGAAGCATGATTTGTTAAGGTGTACACAATCCCGGCTGTCACCAATAAAATCAGGAAAGCGGCGATGAAAAGGAGTATTTTGAACAGTTTATCTTTCATCATTGAATTTTCTTCATTGGAAGACTATAGACTTGACCAGGTTTTTAGCATTTTCCAATGCTTTCTCCGGTAGCGGAGCATAATGTACATTGGTCGCAAAAGCCTGAGCATCCTCGCTCAATATATAATTCAAGAGATCGACCACTGCTTTGCCATTGCCAGCCGGACGACTTTCATCTGTCTGATTTTTATATACAATAATCCACGTGAAACAACTGATTGGATAGGCGTTGGGTTCCGGAGAGTCCGTCAGCATGGTACGCATGTCCTCCGGCAATGCAACGTTGGCGGCAGCAGCAATCGTTTCCGAAGTGACTTCCACGAAATTTCCGGCCTTATTTTGCATCTTTGCCATTGCGATTTCCAGAGAAAGAGCGTATTCGGAACCGATGTAACCAATCGTTCCAACAGTTTGCTGGACAGTTCCCGCTACACCCGGATTGCCTTTAGCGGCAATGCCGACAGCCCATTTCAAAGATTTTCCGACACCCATTTCCTTCGCCCATTCGTCGCTTACCTTGGCCAGGTAGTCGCTAAAAACGAAAGTCGTTCCACTGCCGTCCGACCGGTATACAGGTGTAATGATTTGATCGGGCAACGAAATATCCGGGTTCAGTGCGCTGATTCTCGAATCATTCCACTTCCCGATATTTCCTAAAAAAATATCGGCCACCAATGCTCCACTTAGCCGTAAGCCGGAAATGCCGGGTAAATGATATGCCAGTACCACCGCTCCCATACAAGTGGGAATATGTACGATTTCATCGGGAAATTCTTCGATTTCTTTGTCAGACAAAAAAGCGTCCGAAGCGCCAAAATCTACAGTCTTATCTTTCAGGCTGCGAATACCGCCACCGCTGCCGATACCGCCATAGTTTACTTTATTGCCGGTTTTTTTCGTGTAATCTTTAAAGATAACATTGTAATACGGCAGAGGGAAGGTAGCGCCGGCGCCGGAAATATCGGCCTGCGTCTGTTGCGGATTTTTATCCTCTTTCGACTGTTGTTTACATCCTGCAACAAGCGCTAACAGCGCCCATACAAAAAGCAGATTTCTTTTCATTGTAATCATTTTAACATTACTAAATTATAACTTCTTATCAAATTGCGATACAATATTACGCTATTGTTAGCATGTTATGATTACAAAACGGTTACGTTTCGGTTAAGCTCGGAACTTCTGGCTTCTCGCAAACTGTATTGTCGCATATTTACAGGGAAAAGTAAAAAAATTTCACCGAATATTTTGTTTTTCAATTTTTTGCATTACTTTTGCGCCCAAGATTTTAAAACTAAAAATTAAAAGTTTAGAGCTAAACATGATGGTTGTGGAAATGAATAGCGTGTATTTATATTTATTTAACGAAAATTATTTGGTTATGCCGAATAATTTCGCAACACACACACACACACACACACACACACACACACACACACACACACACACACACACCTATATTGGTATAAATTCTACTTACGAAGACCGATAAACATATCGGGGAAAGAACAAAATCATCGCAAATTTTATTCATTTTTAACATTTTCGTTCGGCATAGCATCCACGTTACGTCGAGTTAAAAGCAAGGCTCCCGCCTTGCAAGATACATGCTGCAAGCGTGGACGCTTGCTTTTAGCACGACGTAGCGAAGACGCTACGCCAAGCGGGACATGCTATGTCCTGCCGCCTGCTGGATTGCTTCGCCGCAAGCGGCTCGCAATGACGGGTAGAGAGCATCGTCATTGCGAAGGCAACAGCCTGAAGCAATCCAGAAATCATCACTACAGCAAAATCATTACATATCACAATTATTCTATTCACAAATCAAAAAAAAATGAATAACAAAACACATTGCAAGTTGAGCTGCTTTATTCTCCTCTGCTTGCTTTGGAGCGTGCTTCTTCCACTCCAAAGCCGCACACCCGGACTGTACAAGTCCGGCGCCGATTACCAACATTCGTCGAGTGGACTGTCCGGTTCGGAAAGCCGCTCCCGTTCGGTATTGAATGAACCATCCATCCTGAAAGGAGGCGATACACCTTCCGGGCTGTTTTCTTCCGAGAAAAACACGCTGACGGAAAGACCGGAAGGCAATGGCATTGCCTTGGGAACGCCGGTCGATGAAGCCAATCTCCTGCTCGCTGTCTGCGTTGCCCTTTACGGACTCTTTATCAAGTACAAAAAAACGTCTAGCACCTTAAAAAAGGAAAAATTATGAAAGCAATAAAGAAGACAATAAACAATCTGTTGATATGCCTGTTTCTGCTGTGTGCATCGGGCATGCACGCTCAAACTATCAACTGGGGCACAGGCGTAAATATTCCCTTTGCCAGTGACATCAACGTCGGATCTTCCGAAAACAGCTTCATAGAATTTTATTTCTACGCAACCGGAAGCAGCATCAGTCAGGGAATTGTCGAGGTCGTTCTCCCGTACACGGATGAAGTTTTCGATTTAACGCAAATAACACAGCGGGGCAACGTCAATTTGGGAACCCCGTCTGCCAGTGGCCAAATATTGAAATTCTCCGCCACTGATATTGCAGCCGGCCAGGTTGTCCACTACCGCATACCCCGCTATTCCAAAACGCAATCCGATGTCGTCAGAACCGGAAATGCACATGCGGTTACGATAAACATCTACAAAGGCAATTCAACCTTACCGGCAAACCGGGTAGATACGAAGAATGATCTCACATACAGCTACAAATACGCTAAAATTCAATTTAACGACCCGTCTTCCATGCCTCTCAATCAAAGCAGTGGCCTGGAAATGAATTTTGGAAACAACAACGCCGTACATGATGAAGCAAATTACGCGCCTCAAACATTCAGGTTTGAACTTTATGCCGATGGAGGCGCCACAGATTCGGTGAGCATATCGCTTACCTTTCCCATCGGAGGCGTTACCCTGAGCAACTGGAGAACGGGAGAAAGCGGCAGTCAAAAAAACATTCCTGCCTCACAAACAGTAACCACCGCCACTGCCGCCGCTCCATATACCACCACATGCACCGTTAAAATAAGAAAATCCGACTTCCCGACCGGAAAAGGCA
Organism: Dysgonamonadaceae bacterium; assembly: GCA_031263685.1. GTDB lineage: Bacteria > Bacteroidota > Bacteroidia > Bacteroidales > Azobacteroidaceae > JAISFI01. The sequence goes on from JAISFI010000296.1 coordinate 8,781, forward strand.
TCGCAGAAAACGAATCCGTGCCCGTCTTCGTGGATGTTGCCAAAAACACCTGCGGAACAGCAGATGTAGTCTACGCTTCTACCTGGGCAACTCAGACCACAATAAGAAACCTGACAAACGCAAGTACAACAGGCTCCTTTGTAGCTGCCGGCGGAAACGGACTGCTGCCCAATATTAAGCTTGTCCCCAACAGCCCCAACGGCGGCTATGCACCCGGAGAGACAGCCTGCCAGGATAACAGCTTTCATGAGTATACATACGCCATAACAAACTCGGGAGATGGACAGGCAAGAAACATACGTGCAACATGTGCGATTGCCAATGCTTCAAATCATATAGATACATCCACTATCCGGGTAAAAAAAGGGTATAATGGAGAATGGATGAAGCCGGAAAGAATTTTGGTTACTGAATCCGTATTATACACATCCAATCTGTCATACAGGGGAAAGCCGATGAGTGCATCCATAGACATAAAGCAGCACCTCGCTCCCGGTCTTCTGGATACCCTGTATATAAGCTATCAGTACAGCATACCTGCCGACAGTTATCTGTTCCATGATGCATCAAACAGCATATATCTGCCTCGATTTACCAACTGGATTCGTTATTATTCGGATGCCTGCGGAACACCTGCGCTTTCATCGGACATCAGTCTTGGCCAGTATTATATTTCTCCGGAAACGTCATCGCCGTACGGAAGAATGGGTATCATTGCTTATGAAACAACTCCTATAAACTTTTTAGAACCCAATGCCGTTGATACATTTTCATTGGAACAGGTAGCTTTTCGTCTTTTTGATTCATCCGTACTGTCGTCGTCAAGCGCGAAGGCAATCTTTCGGATAGCGCTTCCCAAAGGGGTACAACTGAAAACGGAAACTGCGAACGATATTAAAGCCTGCATGTATGGACAAAGCAGCAATGTATGGCCAGTAAAGGATTTTTCTTTCGAACAGTCTGGAGACAGCACTGTTTATACGTTTGCTCTCTATAAAACAGACAAGCCCAGTACTGCTGCCGTGGATTATTCCATAGATATCATACTGAAGAATACATGCAGTGAAAATCTGAATCAAACCGCAGAGGGAGATATTCGCATGTTTGTATATCCCACGGGCGTTGCCGGTACAAGCAACTGTTCTGATGTTGTGTACGACTGGATAGGAGTCAAAGCCAAATTTTCACTGCATTGCATGGAAGAAGGCGTCACATACAAATACGACCTGAAGCGAATGACCGTGGGCTGGAACGACGACGACAATAATGCACAGCCCGATTTCGGCGCTACTCCGGCAGATCCCGAAAAAATAACGCACAGCTATATTTTCCCGAACGACACATTGCAGTTTACATGGAAAGCCAAAGTCCTGGAAGAGGGAGACACTGTGCTTTACGCCGTATTTCTTACCCGGATGGCGGAGTATTATCTTTCCGTCAACAGTCTCTCCAAATCCCTGACATTGAATGGCGTCGACGGTTTGTTGCGGGATTCCCTGATCAACAGCGCAAGTGCCGGAACTGTTCTGCCCAGAGACAGGGGTGCAGGCTTTCCTTTGGAAAGATATGCATACATCTGGGAAATAACCCGGAAGGACGGAAAGCCGTTTTTGATAAATGATTCGGTAGCGTTTACCATTGAGTTAAATTGCACTGTTAACACAATTTTCAACGCCAGCCGGGATGCAAACAGCTGGTTTTATGCATCAAAAACTTCCCGTATCAAGGGAATAGCGGCATTAAATGCCCGCCTGGATTCCGTGCTTGTTCCGGGAGATGCGAGAAGAGGCCGGGAAGAATATCCTTTCAGCTTTTATGTCAGCACACCTGTTCTTGACTTAAGTGGCAGCAATATTACATATTCCTTTACAGGTGTTCAGGAAAAAATGAACAATGTTTCTTTATTCGCATTTGGTAGTTCCTCTCAGACTTATCCTCCTTTTGAATACCGCCATTTGACTACGCTGGATTCAGTGGTATTTCAATTGCCGGAAGGATATGAATTTCCCACGAACAGTGCGACATTCAGAATAATCTACAGGAATCAAAGCGGAGGTACAGGATACATGCTGAAAGATACCACTCTGGTTGCATCTCAAACACATGCCAATACGCCTGTACGCAAAACTTTTGTTTTCGGAAGCAGCGTGTTTGACGTAAACCGGGATGGCTCGACCGGTTTTCCGTTACCAAACGGCGCATATAGCGTTCAAGCCGTAAACTTGAAGATTTCCTCTACTCCATCTTCTCCGATCGGACTCAATAGGGAAACTGTTTTTCAATGCCATGTCGACAATCACAGTTATACACAGGCTAATATACCGGATTTAGGACTTCTTTTTACACAGAATGACAATATTCGCCTCCTCATCACTGAACTCGACAGGCTGCTGGCCATTTCCGCCGGCAATACGGTTCAGGCAGCCCTGTCGTCTGCCGTAAGCTGGAGAATATCCCTGCAAAACACCAGAACCTCCGGCGATGCCTGCGGCGGATGGCTGTACGTTCAGGGGCCGGTGCAAAACACAAAATTAATCCGGCAGGGCGGCGCTGTCTATACAGGCATCGGCGATGGCGGCCGCTGGATACCGCTGCCGGACATCGCGCCGGGAGTTCCCTTAACAGACACCCTGGTTGTGGAATACACAGGAAATGATTGCAACAGCCAGACCGTAACCGTGTACCCCATTTTCGACCCCGCAGCACAAACCGGAACAGGATGGAATCCATATACTAACGGCGGCATCGAGATGACCGATACCGGCTTCCTGACCGCACAGCAAACAAGCATGTCCGGGGCAAAGAAATACATTTACCCCAAATTGACATTGACCATTCAGAACGTGGAATCGCGTCTGAGCGGATACATCAAACCCCTGCCTGCAACGCCTGTAAATCCGGCTGCTCCGGAAACAGGAGATTACACGGATAATGAAATTTTCATCGATAAAAACTTCCCGGTGGAAATCGCTTTCAGCACGTTCGGCGCGCAGGGATCGGTGGTTAACACGACAGCACAACTTCGCGTACCCGCCGGGTTGCAGTATGTGCCCGATTCTACCTACATTGAAGTCAATGATGTAAATTACAAAGTTACCGGCAGCGCATTGATCGCCGAATTACAAAAATTAGACGGATCGGCCGATAAGATTATCACCCTGCGGCTTTCCGATGCCGGCATTGCCGCACTGGAGAGCAACGGACAGATACCCGGAAACGACACGACTTACCTGCGTCTCAAGCTGAAACCCACCTGCGACATTGGTTTTTCAACCCCGCGTATCGGTGTGATTTTCAATGGTGAAAGGATCTGTGGAGCCTCCATCATCACCAGCAACAGGGAATATTATTCTTCCTGGCTCACGCTTGGCGGAAAGAGTTCCGCGCTGAATATGGTCATGGAAAACCCGACGGTCAGCGTTTCCGATTTTATGTGCAATACAACTGCCGAGGCTGTGCTGAAATTCAAGAACCAGACCGGCCCGAATGTAAGCGTAGTCATATCGGATTCATTGCGGCTTGTCGTCCCCAAAGCCATTGATTTGGAAAGCGGAGCCACGCCGGTGTCTTATAATTTGCCCACAGCAACGGATTATCCTTCCGGTTTGCAGGGAACCATTCCCGTTGAAGACATCAGTAACAGGGTGATCGGCGACTTCCGCTACCTCACCTGGCCGATGCCGAAGACGTATTTCGACAATCTGGC